>CAZLRL010000096.1:0-8638 GCA_964561645.1 uncultured Desulfobacterales bacterium | reverse complement strand
GAGCGAAGCGAAGAATCTAGTGATTTTAAATACCTAGACCCTTCGCGGCGCTCAGAGTGACACGATTAATTAGTTTTGAAATGACTTGTAGGAATTAAATTTAGAAGGAAAATCTTTGGTGGGGGAATCGCTAAGGCTGGCAGGCAATGGAAAAAATGTCGCCGCAGGCTTTAGCCTGCGTCAGCACAGGTTGAAAACCTGTGCCACCAATACTTTCCTTGATAATAACGCGGGCCCAATATTTCGGTAGGCCAGAGCCCACCCTACTCAACCTAAGCCAGGGTAACGTCATTTTAAGTAGGGGCGGGGTTTCCCCGCCCAAAAAAAAGTAGTTAAGCCCAAGGGCAGGGGAACCCTGCCCCTACAGGGCGCTTAAGTAATGGGCGGAATGCGCTTCGCTTTCCCGGCCTACCATCTCTGATGGCCGCTGATGGCCGCGGCGCAATATTTTCAAGCTTTATTACCAGAAATTACCTGCCTCCCGCCATCTGCGACTCGCGGAAGTAGGCGGACAGCACCCGCCGGGCCAGGGGCGCGGCCACCTCACCCCCCTGGCCGCCGTGTTCCACAATGACGGCTACCGCCACTTGCGGGGAGTCCACCGGCGCATAAGCCACAAACAAGGCGTGGTTCTGGAACCGCCGGATATGGGCGCCGCTTTTTTCCTTTTCCAGGGAGACCACCTGGGAGGTGCCGGTTTTCCCCGCCACCTGGATCTGGGGCAACCAGGCCCGCCGCCCGGTGCCGCCGCGCACCACGTCGGCCAGGGCCTCCTGCACCAGGGTCAGGTGGGCGGGCGACGCGTCCAACCGGCCTTGGACCACCGGTTGAAACCGCTCTAGAATTTCCCCGGCCGCGCTTTCCACTTTTTCCACCAGTTGCGGCTGATAAACCGTGCCGCCGTTGGCCAAAGTGGCGGCCATGCGGGCCATCTGGAGGGGTGTGGCCAGGTTATACCCCTGGCCGATGGCCACGGAAAAGGTGTCCCCTTCCTGCCAGGGCGCCCTGTAGCGCTTGCGTTTCCAGTCCACCGAGGCCACCAATCCCGGCCGTTCCTTATCCAGTTTCAGTTCGGTGGGCGAACCCAGGCCGAAGCGTCGGCTCCATTTGGCGATGCGTTCGATGCCCAGGCGGCGCCCCAACTCGTAAAAATAGGTGTCGCAGGAGACCACCAGGGCCCGGTGCAGGTTGACGCTGCCATGGCCCTTTTTCTTCCAGCACCGGAAGATGTGGTTGCCAGAAGCCAGGTAGCCGCGGCAGTGGATATAGGTCTGGGGATCGATCACCCCTTCTTCCAGGCCCGCCACGGCCATGACGATCTTGAAGGTGGACCCGGGCGGATACTGGCCGATAATGGCCCGGTTCATCAGGGGGTGATCCTGGTTTTTCAGGAGGTCCTGCCACTCCGCGGGGCTCAGGCCCCGTTCGAAGGCCTCGGGAGAAAAGGAGGGCGAGGAGGCCAGGGCCAGAATCTTGCCGTTTTGTGGATTCAGGGCCACGATGGCCCCCACCTTGTCCCGAAGGCACTCTTCCGCCTCCTGCTGCAGCCGGGCGTCTATGGTGAGATAGATGTTGGCCCCCGGGGTGGAGAGCTTTTGATGCACATTGCCCAATTCCCGGCCGAACGCGTCCACTTCGATGCGGCGAAAACCCCGCTCGCCCCTCAGATATTCCTCCCAGGCGGCCTCGATGCCGCAACGCCCCAGGTAGTCCCCCATCTTGTAGGAGGAATAGCGACCGCTTTTGAGCTGGGATTCGCTGATTTCCCCCAGGTACCCCAGCAGGTGGCAGGCCAGATCCGGGAAACGGTACTCCCGCTTGGAGGCCACCAGGATGAACACCCCGGGAAGTTCGGCTTTGTAGGTCTCCACCAGGGCCATCTCCCGCCAGGACAGGTGAGTTTTGAGGCGCACCTGATGGCGGCCGGTCCGGCGGCCCCGGTCGATCTGGGCCGTGAGGTCTTCGGGGTCCATTTGCAGCAGCGAGCCCAGGCGCCGGCCCAGAATTTGAGAGTCAGGAACATCTTCCAGGGTGACCACGAGATTGAAGCTGGGCCGGTTGTCCACCAGGATATTGCCGTCCCGGTCCAGGATCATGCCCCGCCAGGGAGGCAGGTCCTGGGAGCGGATGCGGTTGTACTCGGAGCGTTTCTGGAGGTAATCCCCCCGGATGAGCTGGAGGAACCAGAGGCGCAAGAACAAGACGCCGAACAGCACCAGAACAATCAGGGCCACCCGGCTCAGGAGGCGGCGGGAACGGTCGTATTCATCCGGCGACATCAGGTCGCCCAGGGGCTCGTCCTGAAACGGGTAATCCAGCTTCGAGTCTGCTCGTGAACGAGAGAGCTTCATAGATCGGTTAGCTTGGTCGTTAAATCCCGGTTGCCAGCCGTAGTGTCTGGTACGACAAATTGCTCAAAAATAACACAGAGTTCTTGGTCAAAAAAATATGTCAAAAACATCAAAGAGTTGCCTAGGGTGGGCACTCCCACCGAAATTTTCCGAACACAACGTCAGTTTCTGTTCCGATAGACTTTCACCTTGTAAGGAAGGTCTTGGTAGCACAGGCTCCCACCTGTGCTGGCGCAGGCTTAGCCTCGCAACTACATGTTTACCAGGTGGCCCGGGTCCGGGGGCCCCGGCCCAGCCGACCCAGGTGATACTCCAGGCTGCGGAACAGGCTGAAAAACACCGGCGTCAACAGCGCGGTCACAATCAATTCCACGCCCCTGGTCCAGGAGACATCCACGAAAAAGGCCTCCCAGGACCCCAGGATGGTAAAGATAAGCCGCACCCCCAGTTCCTGAAAGACCAGGGCCAACAACATGGCCGGAATCAGAAACACGCTGTTTTTCACCAGGAAGGTTCTCCGGGCCACCCGGGCGAGGCCCACCAGGATCAGGGAACTCAGCAGGTGAACCCCGAAGGGCGGCAGGGCATAGCTGTCCTGCAGGAGACCCAGCAGCACCGCCAGGGAAAAGGCCAGGGGCAGGGAGTCCTTGAGGCTGACGTAAAAGAGGAGAATGGCCAGCGGGCGGATATACACCTCGGGGAAGAGCAACAGCTCATGCAGGTAAAACAAGCCCAATCCCAACAGGGTGTAGAAAAACAGTGATGAAATCATGATCAGGGTGTCAAGGCCAGGTCGCTGGTCTGGATGATGAGCACTTCTTCCAGCGCCGACAGGTCGCCCCCCGGGGTGACCATAATTTCCTGGAAGGGCCCGTGGGTTTTCCGGTCCACGTGCGTCACTCGCCCGAAAGCCTGCCCCGCGGGGTAGATGCCCCCCAGCCCCGAGGCCAGCACCAGGTCCCCTATTTCCACATCGGTGTTTTTGGGCACATACTCCAGGGCACAGCGGTTGCCGCCCTTGCCCTGGAGGATGCCCCGCACCCTGGTGCGCTGCACCATGGCGTCGGCGCCGCTGTTGCGGTCCACGATGAGCATCACCTTGGCGTAATGCGGGTAGGTCTCCACCACCCGGCCGACGATGCCCTCGCCGCTTAAGACCGGCAGGCCCAAGGTGACCCCTTCGCTTTTCCCCGTATCGACAATGACGCAGCGGGACCACTGGGAAGGATCGTAGGCCACCACCCGGGCCCCGGTGACCGGCAGGGCGAGCTGCTTTTTCAGGTCCAGGAGGGCCTCCAGGCGCCGGGCCAGGAGCAGGGCCTCCTGATAGCGCACCGCCTTCTGGTTGTATTCCTGCAGCTGCCTTTTCAGCTCAATATTTTCTTCCCTGACGCCCACCAGATAAAAATAGCCGAACCACAGGCGCTGGACGGAATCACCCAGGTAATTCAGGCCGTTCATGACCGGGGCCGTCAGGGAGATGATAACTCCCTCGACGCTTTGCACCACCGGGGCGCGTTTTAAGCTTAAAGACAGGACCGCGAGGACGAAAATCAGTGTGGCGGCAATGACCAGAGGGGTGCGTAAACGGCTTCTAAGACGTACATTCATGGGCCTCAATCAAGGGCTACTTCCCGCAAAATATCCAAATTGTCCAGAGCCTTGCCGGAACCCAGGACCACGGTGGCCAGCGGGTCCTCGGTGATCTTGATGGGCAGGCCCGTTTCCTGATGCAACAGAACGTCCAGATTTTTGAGCAGCGCGCCGCCGCCGGTGAGATAGATGCCGTGGTCCACGATATCCGCGGCCAGCTCCGGCGGCGTCTGCTCCAGCGCGGTTTTGACGGTGGAAACAATGGTGTCGATCTGCTCTTGAATCGCGCTGCGGATTTCGTCGGAATTGATGGTGATGATCTTGGGAATGCCGGTGACCAGGTCCCGGCCTTTGACGTCCATGGTCTCCATCTCGCCGGGATAGGCGTTACTGATGGTGGTTTTGATGATCTCCGAGGTGCGCTCCCCGATGGCCAGATTATAGGTGCGCTTGATGTACTGGAGGATGGATTCGTCCATTTTATCACCGCCGACCCGCACACTTTTGGAATACACAATGCCGGCCAGGGAAATGACGGCCACTTCGGTGGTGCCGCCGCCGATATCCACCACCATGTTGCAGATGGGCTCGGTAATGGGCAGCCCGGCGCCGATGGCCGCGGCCATGGGCTCCTCGATCAGGTAGACTTCCCGGGCCCCGGCGGATTCGGCCGACTCCTTCACGGCCCGCTTCTCCACCGGAGTGATGCCCGAAGGGACGCAGACGATGATGCGAGGGCGGATCAAAGAGCGGCGGTTATGGACTTTGCGGATAAAGTGCCGCAGCATGGCCTCGGTGATCTCAAAATCAGCAATGACCCCGTCTTTCATGGGGCGGATGGCGACTATATTCCCCGGCGTGCGGCCCAGCATCATTTTGGCTTCCCGGCCCACCGCCAGTACCTTGTTTCGATCCCGGGCATTTTTCCGCACCGCCACCACCGAGGGCTCGGACAGCACAATGCCCTTGCCTTTGGCGTACACTAACGTGTTGGCAGTGCCCAGGTCGATGGCCAGATCGTTAGAGAACCAGCCTAAAATGGGATCCAGGAACATCAACTTTCTCCTTCAGGCGGGGAAACCCGCAGCCCAGGGAGGGCCCGCAGGATGGGGCGGAGGCCCGGGTTCCGGGGACAACCGCAAGCATTTGGCAAATCACGTCGATATTGTGTCAAGTTTGGAAAAAAATTCAAGTTTTAAATTCTTCCTGACCCAGAACCGGTGACACCGGCCTTGGCTCCGGGTTCTTAAAGCAGATCGGGGATTTCCGCCCGGACCAAGGCGACCTCCCGCCGACCCGGCCCGCGGGCCGAAAGCCCGATTCCTGCCCGCCAAGTATTTGTCTCCTTGACAAATTACTGCTGAAATGGTTTATAAAAAGTTTGTGATTAAAATCGACCCCAAGGAAGAATTTCATGAAGAGAACTTTTCAACCGAGTAGACGGAAACGGTCCCGCACCCACGGTTTCCTGAAGCGCATGAGGACCAGAGGCGGACGCCGGATTTTGCAGCGCCGCCGGGCCAAGAGTCGCAAGCGTCTCTCGGTGTGAGATACAGGGAGCAACCCTGAAGCACGCCCCCGAGTCCTCCAGTCCGGCTCCCGACTCCGGTACCGCCGCCCAGCCCCGAAAGAGGGCCCGCTTCACCCGGGAAGAGCGGCTTCGCCGTCGCCGGGAATACCTCAGGGCCCAAGCACGGGGAAAAAAATTGTACACACCGCACTTCGGTGTCTGCCTGGCCCCGGGAGAGGGTCCAGGCCCTCGGCTGGGTCTGGTAGTGGGGCGCAAGATGGGTAAGGCCGTCCGGCGCAACCGGGTCAAGCGGCTGCTGCGGGAGTTTTTCCGTCGTCATAAGGAGCAGTTGCCTCGGGGAGACCTGATTATCATGGCCAAGAAAGGGGCCGCTGATTTAACCTATGCTCAGGTGCAGGCCGAGCTGGCCCGGCTTCTGCTCCCCCGCACCGACACTGACCGCCATGACTAAGCTGGCCCTGGGACTCATTCGAGCCTATCAACTGATGATATCACCCCTTTTCCCCCATTGCTGCCGGTTTGTCCCGAGCTGTTCGCAGTATGCCGCCGAGGCCTTGCGTAACCACGGTTGCCTCAAAGGCTTGGGACTGAGCCTGAAGAGGCTCCTGCGCTGTCATCCTTTTCATCCCGGCGGCTGGGATCCGGTTCCCTGAGGAGCGTTCTATGGATAAACGGACCATCATAGCTGTGGTCCTGAGCTTTCTGGTCTTTCTGGCTTTCAGTTATCTGGGTGAAAAATACGGGAGCAAAGACCCCCCCGCCACTCCAGCCCCCGAAACCGCCGAGCCGGCCAAGCCAACCGCACCGGCTCCGGCCCAGCCCGCGGCTGAGCCGGGTGCTGCCCCCCAGGAACCAACCGCTGAGACCAAGGCGCCTTCTCGGGCCCCCTCCGCCCGGCCGTCCCGCGCGGCCCGGGAGGTGGTGGTGGAAACCGACCTCTATCGGGCGGTTTTCACCGAACAGGGTGCCAGCCTGATAAGTTTTCAACTGAAAAACTACTGGCAAAGATTGCCCTTTGAGACCATCTCCAAATTCGGCCTGGGCCCGGTGAGCCTGGAGATTGAACGTTATCGAGACCCGAGCCAGGGGGCCAAGCCCAAGGAGTTGGTCACCGCGGCGGCCAACCAGGTCCTGCCCTTGAGCCTTTCCTGGGAAGCCCGCCAACAGTCCGTGCCCCCCGATTTGTTCTACGAGGCCAGCGCCCCGTCCCTGACGGTCAAGGGTGACGGCACCGGCACCCTGACGTTCAAAGGCGTGACCCCGGAAGGCTTGGCGGTCACCAAAACCTACCGCTTCAAGAGCGGCAGCTATGCCTTTGATCTGAAGGCCACGCTGGCCAACCGCACTTCGCAAAATCTGGAAGGGACCCTCAACCTGGCCCTCACGGGCCGCTCGGCCACCGGAGCCCATGAATCCCAGAGCCTGACGGTATATGCCGCCAAAAGCCTGGAGGAGTTCGCCGCGGGCAAGCTGGAGGGACCCAAAGTCTTTGACAAGGTGGAATGGGCGGGCCTGAACGAGTTGTACTTTTTGACCGCCGCGGTGCCACAAGGAGTTCCCCAGGTTCAGGCGACTCTTCTGGAATCCAAGCCGAATCAGCTCAAGGCCACTCTGGGGTCATCGGATAATTTGCCCGCCGGCCAGGAAGTTCAGGCTTCCTATGCCTTCTACTTTGGACCCAAGAATATCAACGATTTGAAAGCCGCGGACCTGGGTCTGGACATGGTGGTGAACTTCGGCTGGTTTGACTGGCTGGCCCGGCCTTTTCTTTATGTCATCAAGTGGCTCAACGGCTTTATCCACAATTACGGCTGGACCCTGATAATCCTGACGATTCTGCTGAGGCTGGTCTTCTGGTGGCCTAACCACAAGAGCTTCCAATCCATGAAGGTCATGCAGAAAATCCAGCCCCGGGTCGCAGAAATTCGGGAGAAGCATAAAGACGACAAGGAGGCCATGAACCGGGAGCTCATGGCCCTCTACCGCACCTTCAAGGTCAATCCCCTGGGAGGCTGCCTCCCCATGCTCCTGCAGCTGCCGGTTTTCATCGCGCTGTATAATCTGTTGGGCTATTCCATCCAATTGCGGCACGCTTCGTTCATTCCCACGCTGCCCTTCACCAATATCGTCTGGCTGGCCGACCTGTCCGCTAAAGACCCCTTGCTCATCACCCCCATCATCATGGGGGCTTCCATGTTTTTGCAGCAGAAGATGTCTCCTTCCCCGGGGGACCCCACCCAGGCCAAGATGATGATGTTTCTGCCCCTGATTTTCACCTTTCTGTTTCTCAATTTCGCCGCCGGGCTGGTCATTTACTGGCTGGTGAACAACATTTTGGCCATCATCCAGCAATATTTCACCAACAAGTACTTGCAGTAGGCCTCGGGGGATCAATCTATGGAATTTTTCGAATTTGAAGGCAAGACCACGGAAGAGGCCATCAAGCAGGCCTGTGAACATTTCCAATGCCCGCCGGAAAGTCTCGATATCGAGATCATTTCCGTAGGCTCTCCCGGACTGTTCGGCCTGGGAGGGCGCAAAGCCCGGGTGCGGGTGGCCCTGAGAGATGAAAGCGACGCCGACATGCTGCCCCAGGCCCAGGAACTCCTGGAGCAGATGCTGGAGTTGATGGGCGAAAAGGCCACCGTGGAGGGCCGGGTGGACGAGGAAGAGCGCCTCAATCTGAGCATCGACGCCGAAGATGCCGGCCTCCTCATCGGCAAACAGGGCCAAACCCTGGAGGCCTTGCAGTATCTGCTCACCAAGATGATTGCCAAAAAGGCGCGCCGCAAAGTGCGGGTATTCATTGATATCGAATCCTACCGGGCCCGCCACCAGGCCTCCCTGACCCAGTTGGCCCTCAAGAGCGGGGAAAAGGCCAAAAAGAGCGGTCGGTCCATCACCCTCAATCCCATGAATCCCCACGATCGCCGCATCGTCCACCTGGCCCTCCAGGGTGATAAGGACATCAAGACCATGAGCCGGGGTGAAGGCCTCTACAAAAAGGTGGTGGTCTATCCGGTGCGCAAAAAAGATCTCCAGGAGGATAGCACCGACTCTCCATGACCTGGCCCGAGGCGGGGGACACCATTGCAGCCATCTCCACCCCTCCCGGAGAGGCGGGTATCGGCATCGTGCGGCTTAGCGGCCCCCGGGCCCAAGC
>CAZLRL010000095.1:0-8641 GCA_964561645.1 uncultured Desulfobacterales bacterium | reverse complement strand
TTTTTTTTCTTAAAGTTTTCCTCAAGAAGCCTCGATATTTCAGAAAACTCAAGAAAGAGAAAATTGCCCGGCCGGCGGCTGACAGGTGCCAGGGATTCCTGGGATACCTCGAAAGCCGCAGGTTCGGGTAGGGAAGGGGTGCCGGGGTATCCGGATTATGCACACATCACGACGCCGAGCCCTGACCTTCACCTTAAAAATTTTCGATCAGTTCATCCTGGCCACTGCCTTTTTTCTGGCCGCGGCCGCGGTGTCTGACGATATTGACACGGTGCGGTTCTATCACTTCCTGTTCGTGCGCATCAGGGTGGTCAATTTTGCCCTTTATCTGGCCTTTGCCTGGTGCTGGTACGGCATCTTCTGGTCCCTGGGCCTGTACCATTCCCACCGCTTCCGCAACTGGCAAGGCGAACTCAAGGATGTCATCCAGGCCACTTTCTGGGGCACCTTCGTCCTTTTGGGCATGGGCATCATTTTTTCTATGGCCCTGATTACTCCCACTTTCCTGATGCTCTTTTGGCTGTGCACCAGCGCAGCCACCCTGGCCAGCCGTCTGGTGTTGCGCTCGGTGCTGGAGCAGCTCCGCCGCCGGGGCGGTTGGGTGGAAAACCTTCTCCTTGTCGGGACCAACCAGCGGGCGGTTCGTTTTGCCCGCCGCATCGACAATCGCCTGGAACTGGGCTGCCGGATTATCGGGTTTGTGGACGATCCATGGCCCGGTACCGCCAAATTTCTCGAATCGGAGTACCCCCTGGTGGCTAACTTGAAGGGCTTTAATGATTTTTTGAGAAAAAACGTCGTGGACGAAGTGATCATTGATTTGCCCCTCAATACTTACTATCGCCAAACCCAGAATATTGTGCGGCACTGCCTGGAGCAGGGGGTGTTGGTGCGCTTCCTCTCCGACAGTTTTTATCTCCTGCGCAACATGAACCTGGCTCAAGTCAAGTTCGACAACTTTGAAGGGGAACTGCTGCTTTCCGTCCAGCACAGCCGCATGGCCGGCTGGCCCATCGTGGCCAAGCGGACCTTTGACTATCTGGTGGCCCTGCTGTTGTTTGCCACCTTTTCCCCCTTGTTTTTGCTCGTTGCCCTTCTGATCAAGCTCACTTCCCGGGGACCGGTTTTTTTCGTGCAGCCGCGGGTGGGCCTGAATAAACGCCTTTTTCGGATGTACAAGTTCCGCACCATGGTCCAGGGGGCCGAAAAGCAGCTGGCTGAGCTGGAGCATTTAAATGAGGTGGACGGACCGGTTTTTAAAATCCGGGACGATCCCCGCATTACCCCGGTGGGGAGATGGCTGCGCCGCACCAGCCTGGATGAGCTGCCCCAACTGATCAACGTGCTTTTGGGTGACATGAGTCTGGTAGGCCCCCGGCCCCTGCCGGTCCGGGATTACCAGGGCTTCAACCGGGATTGGCATCGCCGCCGCTTCAGCGTCCGGCCCGGTCTTACTTGCCTGTGGCAGATCAACGGCCGCAGCAACCTGTCCTTCGAGGACTGGATGGCCCTGGACATGTATTACATCGATCACTGGTCCTTCGGGCTGGACCTGAAAATTCTGCTGCTCACTTTTCCAGCCATCATGAGAGAACAGGGGGCTTATTGAGATGCGCCTCGGTGGCCGGTTACTGATTCAGGTGCTGCTGGGTTTGCTGCTCCTCGGTCTGGGGGCGCTGGCGGCCTTGTGCCAGGAGACCCGTTTCGAGCAATTTTCTCCTCAGGAAGAAGCCATGTGGCAGGCCCGCCTGCGCCGCAACCCCTGCGAGGCCCGCTCCCATTATTACCTGGGGAGGTTTTATGAATTCCACCACCGCCTGCCCCAGGCGGCCGCATCGTTTCGCCAGGCCACTCTTCATAATCCGGGTTGGCCCCAGGCCTTTTTTCAGTTGGGCAAGGTCTACCGTCAACTTTACCGCTACCATGAAGCCCAGACAGCCCTGCACCGGGCCGTACTTCTCAAAACCGATTATGGCCAGGCCTACCACTTTCTGGGCCTGGTCAACATTGATTTGCGGCGCTACGACGAGGCGGCCGCGGCCTTTCTCAAAGCTTATGAGCTCAATCCGGGGTGGGCCGAAAAATACTACGACCTCACCACCTACGGCATCCACAACGAGTTGGGGGACAAGGATACCGTGCTCCAGTTGGTGAAGCGCATCTATCCCAAAAACCAGAGGCTGGCCTACCTCCTCTACAACCGCTGGTCCCGGGGCAACGCCGGCCAACAGGAGTTTTATCAAATGGTGGCCGGCCTCGAAAAAGTCAGCGAAACCGGCTACCAGAAACCCGAGACGCCGGGCTATCAGGAACCACTGGAATCCGGCTATCTGAGACCTCCGGAGGCAGGTTTTCTCCGGGGACATGAAGGCCACCATCGGAGATGATTGAGCCTGTCACCGCTCAAACCCACTTGAAGATAATGGTATTGCGGCACATGGAGTGAGGTCATGCCAGACAGTCAAGAGAGCACCAGGAAAATTTCCTTACGGGACGTGTTGATGGTCATTTGTTCCAAGCTGCACGTCTTTCTGGGTATTTACGCCGTCATCGTTATCACCACCGTGGCCCTGGCTTTTCTGCTGCCCCCCGTTTACCAGGTCACCGGCGGTATTCTGGTCAAACCCTTTCTGGAACCCAACCTCAAGCTCTTTGCTCCGGTGCCCACCAATATCCGGGCTAATCCGGTGATGCCCCAGGACGTTAATTCCGAAGTCAATATCCTCAAATCACCCCAGCTTTTAAGAAGAGTGGTGCAGGAGCTTGATTTGCAAAAACCGGACTGGCCGGACACCCTGCTGGGTCGGGCGGCGGAATTTCTCAAAGACAACCTGCGGGACTTGCTGGTGGACCTGGGGCTTTCGGTTCAGGTCAGCCCGGAAGACCAGGCTGTCCAGACCCTTGAGGAAAAACTGGACATCAAACCCGTGACCCTGTCCAACATGATCGAGGTATCGCTCAGGGGCGATTCGCCTAAAAAAATCACCAAAATTCTCAATACCTTACTCGAAGATTACATCGACTTTCATATCCAGGTTTATCGGGTCAAGGGAGCCAAGGACTTCTATGCCCGGCAAGCGCAGTTGTTCCACCGCAACCTCAGGGAGGCTGAAGATAATCTGGAAAATTTCAAGGACAAGTACGGCATTATCCAGATAACCGAACAGAACGCGGCCAATATTGGGCTTCTCAAAACCCTGCGGGAAAACCAGGCCATGGTGACGGCCAAGCTGAAAGAACAGCGCCTCAAGGTGGGGGTCCAGGCCCGCAACCTGGCCCAAACCGGGGAAATCGGCGCGTTTACCAAAGAACTGCAAAGCAACATCCTGGAAGAACTGGTGCGGACTTTGGGACCTCTACTGGTGGACAGGGAGCGCATCCAGCTGCATTTTCAAAAATCCAGCCCCAAATATCAGGCGGTTGACCGTCAGGTGAAAGAGATCACCACGGCCTACCAGAAGCAGATTCAAGAATTGTTAAAAGGGGCCGAACTCGATGTAAACGGCATGACCAGTTATCTGGTGATTTTGCGCCAAAAAATCCAGGAAATCGAGGACCGCTCCCTCCTGTTATCCCGCAAACAGGTGGAATTCGAGCGTTTGGTCAGAGAAGTCAAGCAAAATGAGCAAAACTACCTGATGTATTTAGACAAAACGGAAGAGGCTCGTATTGACGAACAACAGGATGCCAATCGGGTCTCCAATGTTACGGTCACCTCCTGGGGTCAGGTGCCCACCATTCCGGTGTTTCCACAAAAGTTACTCATGCTGGTCCTGGCCGGAACCCTCGGATTGATCATGGCCCTGGCCGGGGCCTTTTTCGCCTACTACCTGGACCATACTTTTAAAACCCCTCAGGATGTGGCTCGATTCACCCATTTACCCGTCTTTGCCAGCATTGATCTTGTCAAAGGGAGGCCCGAGTAACCATGGCTGCCTATATCCCCCACCGCAAGCCGTCCCTGTTTCCAGGGGATGAAACCAGGGAAAGAGAGACCCTGCCGGCTGAGGTCCAAACCGACGGTCCCCATCTCTGGCTGCGCACTCTTGATGAACACCCCGCCCTGGCTGATAAATTTCGCCACGTCAAACACCACCTCAATGTTTTGAGGAATAAGGCCGGATTGAAAGTCTTTGCCTTCACTGCACCCCACTCCCAGGCCGGGGTCTCCACCCTGGCCAGCAATGTCAGTCTGGTCATGGCCTGGGATTTTTTGGATCAGCGCATCCTGTTGGTGGATACCCAGTTGAAAAAGCCGGTCCTGCATACGGCTTTTGGGGTTCAGCCCCAACCCGGTTTGTTGGACTATTTGCTGAATGGCCAGGACCTGTCCCGGGTGTGCCAGCCCACCTTTCGGCCCAATCTGGATTTAGTCAGCCGCGGGGAGACCCCCGGGATGGCGGCTTCCCCCTTTGACCTGAAGCGGTTTGGGGATTTTCTGGAGGACATTCGGGGGCGCTATGACTTCGTGATCCTGGACTGTCCCCCGGTCCTCAAGGCCAGTGATGCCCAGGTTATTTGTCAGAAAGTCGACGGGGTGGTCATTATCGTGGAAGCCAACCGTTTGCGGTATGAAGTCCTGACGGCTTGCCTCGATGAGCTGAGCCCGCAAAGCCGATTGGTGGGTTACATCTTCAACAAGCGCCAGTTTTTTATCCCGGATTTTCTGTACCGGTTTGTGTGATGGAGTCCGGGCGGCCCGAAAGCCCGTCCGGTTAGGCGCCCCTCGGGGCTGGGACGAAGGAGGGCAGATAATCTCATGGGCTTAAGAGATTTTCCTCGGAGTATGAAAGGTTTTATCATTGCTGCCTTTATGGTCGTAATTTCGCTAGGATGCAGCCACCTGGACCCCGCCCGGACAGTGGCGGAAATGTCCCAGGAACCGCAGGCGCCCCTGACCCTGGGAGCCGGGGACGTTATCGACGTCAAGCATTTTTACGTGCCCGAACTCGATGAAAGCCAGATCGTCAGGCCCGACGGCTATATGACCCTCCCTCTCATCGGCGAGGTTAAGGTCACCGGCAGGACCCCGCCCCAACTGCAGCAGGAACTGGTCGATCGATACCAACCGCATCTGAAAAAACCCCAGCTCACCGTGCTGGTGCGGCGGGTCTATGACAGCCGCGTTTGGGTTACCGGTGAGGTCAAGCGGCCCGGCGCGGTGCAAATGCCCGGGCGGCTCACCGTGCTGGAAGCCATCACCGAGGTGGGAGGGGGCACCCGGCCCACGGCTGACCTGCGCCAGGTCCTGGTCATCCGCCAAAAGGACGACCGCCACTATGGTTGCCTGGTCAACGTCAAGGACACCTTGGCCGGCAGGGCCGGCAATCAGTTTGTCTTGCAGCCCCGGGACGTGATCTATGTGCCGCCCACGTCCATCACCAAGGCCAATGACTGGGTGGATCAATATCTCAACAAAATGGTGCCTCAGATTCGGAACGTGTTCCTCTATCCCATCGGTCCTGACAATGCCGGCGTCATCGGGATAGATACCACCAACCGGTAGTCGAGCTCAGGTCTGGGTCATTAGGGGCAATTTGCTCTCGAAGTACCCGGGGAAGCCGAAGGGTGAAACGGCCATGAAAAAGAAATGGAAATCAAAAGATTTCTTTTGGTCCGGGGTTTTCGTGGTGATCGGCCTGGTGATGGTCCTGGGCTTGTACGTGTTCATTCACTTGTGGAAACAGTCCACTCTGCGGGATTTATTTTCCCAGATATGACCGAGCCATCTGAATCGCGGACCTGGAAGCCTAATCCACCGCTTAAGCAAAAGAGATGAATGCCTTAGGAACGATAACGGGGTCACCGCTCCGGGAGCGGTATATGACACTGTTGCTGGGCTTGCCCGGCGGCGTCCTCCTGATTTACGCCGCCGCCCAGACCCCGAAATGGTTCTTCTTCCTGGCCCTCTCCCTTCTGGCCGTGGCCTTGCTGGTGATTATTCCGGCCCGGGAAAGATTTCTCATCTACCTCACCATCATCTTGATGACGGTCTCCCTGGACTTTCACCCCATCTATATCGAATCCGCCACCACCCCCTGGCCCATATCCGGCTGGCGGATCAGCCTCTTTGAAATCACCTTTTTGCTCTTGGTACTCATCTGGCTGTTCCGGCTGGTATTCAAGAAAACCGCGGTCATTCGCTTTTTCCCCTGGATCAGCATTCCCTTCGGGATCATCTGGCTGCTGGCTCTGGCCAGCACTATGCGCGCCGATCTTCCTTTTCTGATCGAGGTCTGCGTCCTCTGGCTGGCCGCGGAAAGCTGGCTCATCTTTCTGTATTTTGCCAATCAACTGCAAAATCGCCGTCTGTTGATGGCCGTGTTCATCGCCCTGTTGGCCGGCGGCGCCCTCCAGGCTTTTCTGGGGTTGGGACAATATATCAGCGGCGGCACCCTGGGACTGGGATTTTTCGGGGAGGCCAAAACCTTTATGCAAATGAGAGCCGGGGAATACCTGGTGAGCCGGGTCTCCGGCACCTTCGGCCATCCCAACAATCTGGCCGGGTTTCTAAGCATGATCCTGCCCCTCAACCTGGCCCTGTTGTTTGCCCCCCTGCGGCGCCGCTTTAAAGTAACCCTGGCTCTGCTCCTGGTTCTCCTGACCACCGTCCTGGTTCTGACCCTGTCCCGCGGCGGCTGGCTGGCCTTTATTGTGGGAGGTTTGATCACTCTCTCTCTGTGCCTGGCCCGCCGCTACCGGCACAAGGCCCTGTCTTTAATCCTGGCTCTGACCGTCACCGTTACCTTCCTGGTGGCCTCCATAGTGCTGGTGGAGCCCCTGCAACGCCGCCTGTTCGAAGAAGATTACGGCGCCGCTCAGACCCGGATTCCTTTGGCCGTTGTCGCTCTGAATATCATCCACCATCACCCCTGGCTGGGAGTGGGACTGACCAACTATGTGGCTGCGGCGCCCTCCTATGACATCACCCGGGAAGCCATTTCCTATGAATTTCCCCGTCCGGTGCACAATGAATTTCTTTTGCTCGGCGCCGAGCTGGGACTACCGGCCCTGGCTATGTTTCTTCTGATCCTGGGAGTATTGGGACGCCGCCTTTTCCGAGCCGGTCGCCACCCTGAAGATACACCTCTCCCTTACCTGGCCCTGGGTTTGATCGGGGCCTTTACGGCCTGGCTAGGGTTTCGCCTGACCGATTACCACTATGTGCTCCTGGCTGATTCTTTCTGGGTTTTTGCCGGCTTGGCCCAGGCCCTGACCGGTGCCCTGGACGCAGCATCTGAAGACTGAAATGTTTCGTCATTGATGACAAAAATACTGAATTTATAACCAATCGTCAGTCCGGGAGGGGAATAGAGGTCGGTGGTAAAGGCCCCTGAGTGTACTAAGGGCACAGGGGAACAAACAGAAGATCAGCCCACAAGGGAAATTTCTTAGAGTGCCCAAATTACAGCTCTAAGTAGGAAATCAGTTTCACCGGAAAGGGGAGGGTTTCACGCCAGAGCTCTTTGAGCCGGCGGCTTTCTTCCGCAAAGCGGGGATGGCCCGGATGAACCATGACCTCCAGGCTGGAATACGGCAGCCGATCTTGCCGGCCAACCTCGAGAAAGGTGGCAAAAGAGGTAAAGCCCCCGGTGGTTATGGCCGCGGGAGGGGTATAGCGCAAGGCCCAATTCCACGCCCGGTTTTTCAAGAAGGAACCGGACTGGGGGTTGCGGAGATTTTCGGCCAGCCTGATTTTGCGGAGCTTTAACCGGTATTGCAATCGCTTCAGCACCCCGAAGAGCCTCAGGTCGATATGCACATCGTGATGGGAATCGAGGTGGCTGACTTCCAGGCCACAGGCCCGCGCTCTGGCAATTTGCGCCGTCCATTCCGCGGCGATGGCCTCTTTGAGCCGGGAAGTGAGAGGCCTTTTCCGGAATGCTTCCAGGGAGAAGCAACCCCGGTCATCAACCCACCCTTGCCAGGCTGGGTGGGTGGTAAGCGGTTGAAATTCGGTGATGTTCAGATGGACGCCCAGGGTTTGCCGGCAGGCCACCGGGATTTTGCGGAGGGCATCCTCCAGATAAGGAGCATTGGCCATCAGGGTCGCCGACGTAATCAAACCATCGGCGAACATCCCGGCGATGGCGTCGTTGACCTCCGGACTGCGTCCCAGGTCATCCGCGTTGATGATCAGGCGCACTGCGCCTCTCCTTCACAGATCAAGGACTTGGCATTGAACTTAACGGTCGTCGGGCCGATTTTCTTAATCAGACCCAATACATGCTCTGAGGGTTTCGTGGTGGCTCGCCAACCCGCGGCCGCGGCGCTCCTGTATGAAAATACTTTATTTTGCCTACATTGACCTCGATCGGCCGAATGCCTGCCAGGCCCACACCCTGGGCCTGCTTCGGGGCTTTAGCGCCCAGGGCTGCCGGGTGGAGGCCGTGGTGCCCCGGCCCCAGGGGCCTCTCCCGGATATTTCCGGAGTTGGTTTTCACTTTCTGCCGCCCCACCGCGGCAGCCGCCGGAAGATGCTTTCTGCCATCGGTCGCAGCCTGGGCACCCTTTTCCAACTTTGCCGACGCCATCGCTTCCAGGCGTTGTATGCCCGGGACATGGACGTGTTTGTCGGCCCCCGCTGGTGTGCCCAATTTTTCAGGCTGCCGTTGTATCTGGAGGTGGACGACGTGCCCGT
>CAZLRL010000094.1:0-8688 GCA_964561645.1 uncultured Desulfobacterales bacterium | reverse complement strand
GTCGCCTACGGCTCCCTCAGAATGACAGATATGTGATATTTGCAAGAGGCTCCCGTGATAAGTAAAAAAAATGGACGCCCTGCAGGGCGCGTTTCACGCGCCAAAAATCTTTGTGATTACAAGACGATTGGTGCGTAAGACGCACCTTACATTTTATTCATATACCTATTCCCCCGCTCGCGCGGTTGGCGGCGAGACCGTGAGATAAGTCTTGAGCCGCGCCAGCTTCTTTTCGCCGAGGCCTGATACCTCCAAGAGATCCTCCAGGTTTTTAAAAGGTCCGTGAGCTTGACGATATTGGACCAGCCGCCGGGCCATGACCGGGCCGATGCCGGGCAGGGCCTCCAGGTCTTCGGCGCTGGCATCATTCACCTCCACAGCCAGGCCCAGGCTGAGCAGTTGGGGTCCGGACATGCGGTCTCCCAGCCTGTATTCCCCCGCCGGAGCCGCCCTCACCAGGCTTCCGGAGGCGAGCTTAACCTTGGCGTCCGTCCGGGGTTTCGGGCCCCCGGCCTTTTGGCTGAGTTCCAGCAGGGTAGGGGGGGCCGGAAATGAATAAACCCCGGGGCGAGCTACCTCGCCAGCGACTTCAACGAAGATCGGATTGGCAACCGGCGCGTCCGCCGTCGACGGTGCCCCGACATAATTTCCCCGCCAGGCGTAGAGCAAAAAAAGCACCGCGCCCAGGAGGATCATGATCCCCAACTGAGCGCGGCTGAAAGCAGGCAGGCGAGACACTTTTAGTACGGTTTTCTGTTTCCGGTTTTCAGTTTTCGGTAATAAGTCATTAGAAATTACTATGAATTAAGATCAGTGGTAATAAAAGCGCCCTAACCGTTAGAGTCCGGCAAGGTTACCGTATCGTCATGCAGCCGCGAGGCTAAACCTGCGCCACCGGGACTTCGTCTTGATAAAATGAATAAATGAATATTTTTGGTGGATTATGGTGGGCAGTGCCCACCCTACACAACTAAGCACCTGTTTTCGGTAAAAAAAAAGAGCAGCCGTAGGGCGGGAAAGCGAAGCGCCTCCCGCCTTCTGAACCCATTTTTTTTTTACAGAAAACCGAAAACAGAAAACAGAAAACCTAAGCTCTACTCCTTGCCCCGCTGCTCATCCTTGAAGAGCTTATAGGTGATACCGTCCATCAGGGCCTGCCAGGAGGCCTCGATGATGTCATGGGAGACCCCCACCGTGCCCCAGCGGTCGTGGGCGTCCCGGGATTCGATCAGGACCCGCACCTTGGCGTCGGTGCTGCCGGTGCCGGGGAGCACCCGCACCTTATAATCCTCCAGGCGCATCTCGGCCAGCCGGGGATAAAACCGCAGCAGGGCCTTTAACGAAGCCCTGAACAGGGCGTTCACCGGGCCGTTCCCCAGGGCCGCGGTATGGACTTCGTGGAGGCCGACCTTCACCCGGATGGTGGCTTCGGGCACCGGCGGGTTGTCGCCCGCGCCTTTTTCATCCACCACCCGATAGCTCAGGAGACGGAAATATTCTTTGTACCCGCCCAAAGCGGCCCGCAACAGCAGGGCCAGGGAAGCCTCCGCGGTCTCAAAATGATACCCGGCTGCCTCCAATTCCTTGACTTTGGCCAGGATGGTCTGCAGGGCCTCGGAGCCCTGGGGCGGCAGTTCCAGGCCGATCTCCCGCACCTTTTCCAGACCGGCCTGCACTTCCCGGTCATGGGCATCCGGCTCCAGCCCCATGGACTGGGCCTTGAGAAAAATACTGCTTTTCCCGGACAGATCGGAAATGGGAATATTGCGGAAATTCCCCACGCTTTCCGGCACAATGTGCTCGTAAGACTTGGGGCTCCGCTTCACCGCGGCCGCGTGCACCCCGCCTTTGTGCGCAAAGGCGCTTTTCCCCACGTAGGGCTGATAGCGGTTGGGATGGACATTGGCCAGTTCGTAGATGAAGTGGGAAATCTCGGTGAGTCGGGCCAGATTCTCGTCACTGATGCAGCCCAGGCCCAGCTTCAGCTTCAGGGCCGGAATGATGGAACAAAGATTGGCGTTGCCGCAGCGCTCCCCGAAGCCGTTCATGGTCCCCTGGACCTGCACGCAGCCCAGCTCCACTGCGGCCAGGCTGTTGGCCACGGCCAGCTCGGAATCGTTGTGCGCGTGAATCCCCAAAGGTATCTTGGGAAAACGTTTTTTCACTACCTTGATAATCTTGACCAGCTCAGAAGTCAGGGTCCCGCCGTTGGTGTCGCATAGCACCAGACAATCGGCCTTTCCGGCGATGGCGGCCTCCAGGGTCTTCAGAGCATATTCCTTGTTGGCCATGAACCCGTCAAAGAAATGCTCGGCGTCGTAAATCAGTTCTTCCACCCGGGGCTTCAGGTAACCCAGGGAATGGGTGATCAGCTCCAGGTTGCGTTCCAGCGTGGTCTGGAGCACATCTTTGACGTGAAAATCCCAGGACTTGCCGAAAATGGTCACTACGGACATGCGGCTGATGAGCAATTCCTGGAACACCGGATCGGACTCCGGGGGCCGGTCCTTGTGGTGCGTACTGCCAAAGGCCGTCACCCGGGCGGGATGCAGATTGTAATGGCGGATTTCCTCGAAGAATTCCCGGTCCGTGGGGTTGGAACCGGGCCAGCCCCCCTCGATATAATGAACCCCGAACTGAGCCAGCTTTTGGGCAATGCGGATTTTATCCGCCAGCGTCAGATTAAAATATTCCGCCTGGGTGCCGTCCCTTAAGGTCGTGTCGTAAATGGTTACCTGGCGCATTATAATTCCTTCTCTATCCGAAGGTCATAATTCCCCTGGGAAAAAGGTGAAAAGGGGAAAGGTAAAAAGCCGACGGGGAAAATCGTCGCTTAATAGTTAATCCCTCTCATTTTGCTTGATCTTTCAAAGACTTAATCTGATTGGCCAGGAAGCGACTCAGTTCTAAAAGTTTTTGGCGAAGGCCCCCGTATCTCCTCTGCTCGAGATACCCTATCTCGGCCGCTGCGTGTAAAAGACTTCGAACCTCACCTGCGGACCCTTTGGCAATATTTAGAAAGTTGAGATATTCTTTGCGAGACGAACGTTCGAAGCCTTCTGCAATATTGCTGGTAATTGACAAAGCGGCCCGGCGCACTTGGTCTCGCAGACCGAAGTCTCTGGCCAGATGCCCTTCTCGGGTGACAAGATAAATTTGTTTGATGATTTCCATGCCTTTTTGCCAGACAAGGAGATCCTCAAATTGTTCAATCCGTTTCCTTTCCACGGTCCGTCGCAACCCTTACAACCCTTTTCCCCTAATTTCCCTTTTCCCCTTTTTCCCCTTCACTTTTTACCTGGCGCATGGCTTTCCTCTAAATCTCAACGCGCTGCTTTGGCGACGTTTCGAGGTTGAAAGCATCATGGAGTACCCGTATGGCCAGCTCCGTATATTTGTCCTCGATGACGCAGGAAATCTTGATTTCCGACGTGCTGATCATCATGATGTTGATGCCGGCCTGGGCCAGCGCCGCGAACATGTGGGAGGCAACGCCGGCATTGTTGCGCATGCCCACCCCGACGATGGAGACCTTGGCGATTTCTTCGTCGCTCAGGACCTCGCCCGCGCCCACTTCCTGGGCCACGGCATTAACCAGCTCCAGGGTTTTGGCAAGATCCGCTTTGGGCACCGTGAAGGTCAGGTCGGTAATGCCGTCAATACTGGTATTCTGAATAATCAGGTCCACGACGATATTGGCGTCGGCCACCGGCTGGAAAAACAGCTTGGCAATACCCGGCCGGTCGGGCACCCGGGTGATGCTGATTCGGGCCTCGTTCCGGCTGAAGGCTACGCCGGATACCGGAATCGCTTCCATTTCTTCGTCCTCCTCACATACGAGGGTGCCGGGATGGGTGCTGAAGGTGGAGCGCACCCGGAGAGGAATGCCGTATTGTTTGGCAAAACCCACCGAACGGATCTCCAACACCTTGGCCCCCAAAGAGGCCATTTCCAGCATTTCATCGTAAGCAATTTTATCGAGCAGCCGGGCCTTGTCGTAAAGCCGGGGATCGGTGGTGTACACCCCGTCCACATCCGTATAGATTTCGCACAGGTCGGCCTTGAGGGCCGCGGCCACCGCCACCGCGGTGGTGTCAGAGCCTCCCCGGCCCAACGTGGTGATGTTGCCGCCCTCATCCACTCCCTGGAAACCGGCCACCGTGACGATGCGGCCTTTTTTCAGCTCTTCCCGGATGCGCCCCGTGTCGATGCCGATAATGCGGGCCCGGCCGTAGGACCGATCCGTGTAGATACAGGCCTGGTGGCCCAAAAGACTGGTGGCGTCCACCCCCTGATTCCTCAAGAACATGCTGAACAGCGACACGGTGACCTGCTCGCCGGAGGCCAGCAGCACATCCAGTTCCCGGGGATCGGGAGGATCGCCCAACTCCCGGGCCAGGTTGATGAGCCGGTCGGTTTCGCCCGACATGGCCGAGAGCACCACCACAATTTTGTTGCCGTCCATCACGCCTTTCAAAGCCCGGTTGGCCACATTGGCGATGCGGTCGGGATCGGCCACCGAAGTGCCGCCATATTTTTGTACGATGAGTGGCAAGGTACCTGAACCTCAAAAAGGATAAGTTATTTATATAGCTTATCTGGAAAGAAAAAGGAAGACTCTGATGAGGAAAGCGCCTGGTGGGAAAATCTGAAGTTAGAAAAGCGAGGTGAAAATAAAGGCCGTGGTGGCTGCCCGGTCTACCCACCAGGGGGTTTAGGTTAGCAGTGAGGTCATTTCTGTGCAGGGGCGGGGGTTCCCCGCGTTTCAGCCCCAAGGGCAGGGAGACCCTGCCCCTACGGCAAGTCGTAGGGCGGGAAAGCGAAGCGCCTCGCGCTCAAGGGCACGGAATTAGGCCCGGTGAACTAATCCGACGGTAGATTGTCCCTTTTGCCCAGGCGGTCCAGGTCGCAGTTGAGCCGGTTGAATTGCACCATATGATGAAAGCGCCCCGGATTGGCAAAAGTGGGCCGCATCCAGGTCACCCGGCCCTTGAGCCTGAGGTCCGGGGTCCCGTCCGGGAGGCTCACCTGAATGGTAACCGGGTCATTGGGGCTCAACGCAAAGCTGGTTTCCAGACGTGCCTTTATGCAGCTCACGTCCAACACCCAGGCATCCCGGGCCGGTCGGCCGTTGATTTCGGTGACGGCCCAGCGCACCGGGTAGCGGGGGGCCTGGCGGGGCACCCGACGTCTGGCGCCTCGGACAGTTAGCAGCGACATGTTCGTACCTCAAAACCCTTTTTAATGGTGTACGTCACAATTTTCCCTGGCGGGCCAGCATGTCAAGCTCCCAGAAGGTCTGGTAAAAACGCAGGCCCATAGTAAAGCGGTCGCCGGCTACCGGCTTGATCCACTTAATCTGACCGGCTAACCGGGTGTTGTTTTCCATCCAGGGAAAACGCACCACAAAATCCACCGGGGTGTTGGGTCTTAAATATAGGGGGCTTTCCAAGCGGGCGCCCAGGGAACTGATGTCCACCAGATAGGAGTCCGCAGCCGGTTGTCCGTTCAGTTCATGCAGGACCAGTCGCACCGGAAACCGCTGAACCTGTCGTTGTGTTCTCCTTGGCAGCATGCTGGGGTACGCTTTTCTGGTTTGCCCGTCAATTGCTGCATCGGTACTTTGTGGCAAAACCTTAACCTGAAAAGGAATTCTTTCCGAAGGCCAAACCATCAGAAGGGCCAGGACCCCATTTTTCCATTGACGGAAATGAGCTAATGATGGTATGAAGGGCTTAATACGCGAAAAAAATCACAAGGTAAGGAGGCCCCTCCATGGCTGCCAAATTGATCAAAGGGGCAGAAGTAGCCGCCCAGATCAGAGATGAGCTGAAAAAAGAGGTGGATGAACTCAAGGCCAAGCATAATGTGCAACCCGGCCTGGTCACCATCCTGGTGGGGGAAGACCCCGCTTCCGTTAGCTACGTCACCGCCAAACAGAAGACCGCCCACGAACTGGATTTCTATTCCATCCAGGATAACCAGCCCCCGGATATCTCCGAAGAGGCCCTGCTGAACCTCCTGGAAAAGTACAACAATGACCCTAAGACCCATGGCATCCTGGTGCAGCTACCCCTGCCCAAGCACATCGACTCCAACAAGGTCCTCTACGGCATCAATCCCAACAAGGACGTGGACGCCTTCCATCCGGTGAATGTGGGCCGCATCCTCATCGGCACCTATGCCTTCCTGCCCTGTACGCCGGCCGGCTGCCAGGAGCTCATCGTGCGCGGCTACGGCGACCCCAAAGGCAAAGAAGTGGTGGTGGTGGGCCGCAGCAACATCGTGGGCAAACCCATGGTAGCCATCATGATCCAGAAAAAAGCCGGGGCCAATTCCACGGTCACCTGCGTGCACACCGGCACCCCCCAGGAAAAGATCATCGAGCACTGCCGCCGGGCCGACATCCTTATCGTGGCCGCGGGCGTGCCCAAATACGTGCAGGGCGACTGGATTAAACCGGGCGCCTGTGTCGTTGACGTGGGCGTCAACCGCATCGGCGTCAGCGAAAAGACCGGCAAGGCCATCCTGGCGGGCGACGTGGACTTCGACCAAGCCGTGGAAGTGGCCGGCTACATCACTCCGGTCCCCGGCGGCGTCGGCCCCATGACCATCACCATGCTCATGAAAAACACCGTCATGGCCGCCAAAGTGGCCGCCGGACTGATCAAGATTTAGTTTGATTATTTGGGGAAGGGGGGTTCCCACGGGCTGGAAGCCCGTGCTACCAGGGCCGCGGCCCCTTACCTCCCCAATCCCTTGAGAAGGATAAAATAAGCGGGGCAGGGTGTGGCTTAACTCCACGCCCTGCCCCGTTGTGCTTAATACCAAGTTGCCGTCAGATAAATAATTTTACTGTAAGGGCACGGCTGGCCATGCCCAAAGCGCTGTAGGGGCACGGCTTGCCGTGCCCAAAGTGCAGGCTTCAGCCTGCGGCTACATTCTTTAACCTCTATGACAGCAACTTGTATAAGTCATCTTATTTATTTAAATATTGAGCCTCTGGCAAATATCACATATCTGTCATTCTGAGGGAGCCGTAGGCGACCGAAGAATCTAGATCCTTCGCTTCGCTCAGGATGACAAAAATGACTTTTGCAAGAGCCTCTATTAACTTTAATTTTTGTCTAAATTCTTCTAAAGATATTTGTTGATTAGCAATATCATGTGAAATATCAACAAGATATTTAAGGTTCAATAAACCTCCTACTGACTCTTCAAGTTTTTTTCGCAGCTTTTGATCATGCCCTGGTAAAAATGTACCACCCCTTGCCTCCGCGTCGCATCCACAAGCACAAATCTTCACAGTTTTCCTCTTCTCGCCCGTTTTTCTAATGCCAGTGTAGCCGCAGGCTTTAGCCTGCGCCAAGACTAACCCTGTTGTTTCCCCTCTACTCCAGCAACTGCCCCTGGGTCTCTTCGGGCGCCGGGCCTTTCCTTTTCCGGGGGGCCTTTTTGAAGGTGGCCGCGCTCCCCGGCCCCAGATCGGGATATTCCAGCTTCTTGCCGGCCAACAAATCGGTGATGGTGAGCAGCTGCAGCTTGGGGTATTTTTTCCCCGGCAGGCTCTCGGGCTCGTAGAAACCCGCGGCCGCGGCCTCGGCCCACATGGGTTTGGTGGGCTCCTTGAGGCTCAAAAACGCGCCGAGGACCGCTTTCTCCCGTTCCATGATACCCCGCAAGTCCCCAATCTGACTGCGGGTCACGTGCCCGCTTTTCACCTGTACCACGATTTTCTTGGCCTTGCCCGAGGCATCGTCGAAGAAGTAAATGTAGCCGTCGATGCCCGTGTCCGGCCCTTTCTTTTTGTCCTGGGCCGGCAGCGCGTCCACCAGGGACACCGCCCACCACTCGAACTGGTAGCGGTTGTGCTCGGCCAGGGCTGCGGCGCTGGTATAGTCCTTGGGATCGCCGATGATCTCGTAGGGGGCCAACTCCTCCCCGAAGGTATCAATGAGGCGCTTTTTGATGAGGGTGATGGCCAGGTGAGTGATGTCGATGCCGATCCAGCGGCGGTGCAGCCTCTCGGCCACGGAAATAGCAGTCCCGCAGCCGCAGAAGGGGTCCAAAACAATATCCCCTTCATTGCTGCTGGCCTTGATGATGCGCTCCAGCAAGGCTTCGGGCTTTTGGGTGGGGTAGCCGAGGCGTTCTTTGGCCATCATGTTTATTACATCAATATCAGTCCAAATATCCTGGGCGGGAGTTCCAAATTTTTCATCTAGATATTCTATGATATAGGGCCAGCTTCCTTTCTTTTTAGGCCAGTAAATTCGTCCTTTAGATTCTAGTTGTTCAAGTTCTTCTGGAGATCTAACCCAATGTCGGTTTTTCTCAGTGGGATTTATCCCTCTCCATGACTGCCCTGTTAAACCTTTTCGGATACCGGCACCAGTTGGATTTTCATGTTTATATCTTCTTCCATTTTTATCTATATGTCGGTAATGTTTCTCTATATATCCTTCATCATAATTTTGAAAAACTTTATTCCATAAAATATTTTTAGTTTTTCCATAGAAGAAGATAACATCATGGTTAGGGCCATATCTATTGGCACTACTATGTGCATGGCTTCTTTTCCAAATGATCTCATTACGGAAATTTGAAAAACTAAAAACAGCATCTAATAAGAGTTTAATATAATGACTCGCGGTAGGATCACAATGCAGATAAATGCTCCCTGTAGGC
>CAZLRL010000093.1:0-8806 GCA_964561645.1 uncultured Desulfobacterales bacterium | reverse complement strand
TTATCTGCCGTTCCAGAGATTCTATCCGGAGATAAAGGCTAATGGCTTCGGCGGTCACGGTTTGGGCCACAGTGTGGCGGCTTTCCTCGGATTGCAGGAGGTCGTCCCGGGCCGCCTCTTCGGCGCGCGCCAGGCGCCCCCAGAGATCAACCTCGAACGCGGCGGGGACACTGAGGGAATCGATGTTCGTGGTGAGCCGGATCGGTCCCGTGGGCCCGGCGGTGACCCCCACGGGTTGGCTTTGCCGCTGGATCTGGGCCTCCAAGCCCACCTCCGGCAAACGGGTGCCCCGGGCCTGAACGACCTGGGCCCGCACCTCCAGAATTCGGGCGGTGGCCTTTTTTATGTCCAGATTATGCTGCAACACCTGGTCCACCGTTTGATTCAGGTCCGGGTTGTGGAAGACCAGCCACCACCGGTCTGGGGGCTCGGGGGTCACCGGATTGCCGGTGGAGGCATCGGCGGAGGCGTGCTGGTAGGAAGGAGGAATCTCATAGCCCAGATCAGGTCGCTGATACTTGGGGCCCAGATTCAGGCAGCCCGTGATCAGGACCAGGCAGAGGCCGACCAGGCTCCCGAAGAGGATGCGGGAGTATGGGGGCCTAGGAACGGAGAAAGTGATTTTTGTCATTGCTGTTTTAGCCTTGACCAGTTTGATCTGGGGGCGGATCATAACCTTTATACCTTCGTGTGGGCTGCAATCGTCTCCTGGGCCAACTCCAGGTCCGGGGGCAAGGTTTTACCCAGGCCGGTGAGGGAAAAGCCGATGAGATGTTCCACCAGGCGGGTTTTGAAGGCGGCGTCGTATTCCTGGCTGGTGAGGCGGCTGACCGCCACCCGGGCGAAATTGAAATAGAGCACCATGGAGAAAATGCACAGGATGTTAAGCATCACCTGTTCGCCGGTCAGCTCCGGGGGCATGAAAGGGCGCAGCAGGTCGGCCAATTTTTGGAAAAAGGGCCTGGTCACCTGCTCGGCCACCAGGTCGAAGGCCTCGGAGGGCCGGGCCATTTCCCGGGCTATAAGTTGGTGGTGCCGACGGCGCTCCTCATCCGATAAGGGTCCCTCCAGAAAGGCCAGGGCCAGGGATTTGACCACCGCGGTCAGGGAAGCAGGCTGTTGGGCGGCCAGCAAATGCCGAAAATATTCATGCACCCGCCGGGCTCGGGGAATCCAGCGATCCCGGAACACTTCCAGGTAGAGATTCTTTTTGTTGCCGAAGTAGTAATTGATGGAAGCCACGTTGCAATCAGCCGCGGCGATGATTTCCCGGACGGTGACGGCATTGTAGCCTTTTTCGGCGAACAGGGCTTCGGCTTCATCCAGCAGGCGCTCCCGGGGTATTTCCTTCCGGTTTTTTAAGGTCATGGTGACGGCTCCCTGGGTAATATACAAACGTTTGTATCAAACATTTGTTTAGTTTGAAACCAAAAATTTTCCTTGAGCCTCGCCAGGAAGAGGAATACGCCTGATAAGCCCTCCCTCCTGCTAGGAATAAACCCGCAAGATGGCTTCTTCCGGCGCCTGGGGGAAGATTTTGTCAAGGTAAAAAGGTTGATTTTTTAGGGGGGGACGGAGAAGGAGGGCCCGACAAGGGGTAAGGGAGGGGCGAAAATTACCTGGAAAAACTAGCGGATATAATTAACAATTCTTGTAACCACCGGGAATTTTCCCTTGAAATTCAACAAGAAATTTAATATATTTTGCTAGTTTAACCAAGCTACATATTCTGCTGCTAGACTGGTATTTAAGGAGTTAAGGATGTCCAAATCAGATTTTGTATTCACTTCAGAGTCGGTCACCGAGGGTCATCCCGACAAGGTGGCGGATCAGATCTCCGACGCCATTCTGGACGCCATTGTCGGGCAGGACAAATTTGCCCGGGTGGCCTGTGAAACCCTGGTCACCACCGGAATGGCCCTGATCGCCGGGGAGATCACCACCACCGCGCGGGTTGACATGCCGGTAATAGTGCGGGAAACCATCAAGGAGATCGGCTATAGTGATTCCTCCATGGGTTTTGACTGGGAAACCTGTGCGGTGCTCACCTCCATTGACCGCCAGTCACCTGACATTGCCCAGGGCGTGGAAGGCCGGGGCCTGTCGGCCGAACAGGGGGCCGGGGACCAGGGGCTCATGTTCGGGTATGCCTCTGATTCCACGGAAAATTATATGCCCATGCCCATCTGGTATGCCCACCGTTTGGCCGAACGTCTGGCGAAAGTGCGCAAAAATAAAACCTTGCCGTTTTTGCGCCCGGACGGGAAAACCCAGGTGACCGTGCGCTATGAGGATTTTGTCCCCAAGGACATCCATACCATAGTGCTGGCCGCCCAACACGAACCCGATGTCAAGTATGAAGACCTCAAGGAAGCCATTGTGGAAGAGGTCATTAAAAAGACCATTCCCGCCCACCTGCTCAAGGACACCCAGTATCTGGTCAACACCACCGGGAAATTCGTGGTGGGGGGTCCTTTGGCCGACTGCGGCATGACCGGCCGCAAGATCATCGTGGACACTTATGGCGGCCGGGGCTATCACGGGGGCGGGGCTTTTTCGGGCAAGGATCCCACCAAGGTAGACCGAACCACTTCCTATATGCTGCGGCATGTAGCCAAGAATGTGGTGGCCGCCGGGCTGGCCAAGCGCTGCGAAGTCCAGGTGGCTTACTCCATCGGCTTACCGGACCCCCTGTCTATCATGATCTATACCTATGGCACCAACCAGATTCCGGAAGAGCGCATTCTGGCAATCATCAAAGATACCTTCAGTTTCAAACCTGCGGCCATGATCCAGTATCTGGACATGCAGCGCCCCATATTCAAGAAAACCGCGGCCTATGGCCACTTTGGGCGCACCGATCCTGATTTCACCTGGGAATATACCAACAAAGTGGAGGTTATGCGGGAAAAGGCAGGCCTGGTTCCGGTCTGTCCCACGTAAAAAAGAAACGGAGATGACTATGGATTTCGATGTCAAAGACCTTAATTTGGCGGACAAAGGACGCCTGCGGGTGGAGTGGGCCATGCGGGAGATGCCCGTGCTGGCCACCATCACCGAACGTTTTGCCAAAGAAAAACCTCTGGCGGGCGTGCGTCTGGCCGCCTGTCTGCATGTTACCACCGAAACCGCGGCGTTGATGAAAACGCTCAAAGCGGGCGGCGCCAGCTTGAGCGTGTGCGCGTCCAATCCCCTGAGTACCCAGGACGACGTGGCCGCGTTTCTGGCCAAGTATGAAGAAGTTCCCACCTTCGCCATCAAAGGGGAAGACAACGAGAGCTATTACCGCCACATCAATCAGGCTCTGGACCTCAAGCCCAACCTGACCATGGATGACGGGGCCGACCTGGTGTTCACCGTCCATTCCAAGCGGCAGGAACTCATCGACAACGTCTACGGGGGCACGGAAGAAACCACCACCGGGGTTATCCGCCTCAAGGCCATGGCCATGGACGGGGTCTTGCGCTACCCCATAATTTCGGTAAATGATGCTCAGACCAAATATCTCTTCGACAACCGCTATGGCACCGGCCAGAGCACCATTGACGGGGTTCTTCGGGCCACCAACCGGTTGTTTGCCGGCAGCGTCTTCGTGGTCTCGGGCTACGGCTGGTGCGGCCGCGGCGTGGCCATGCGGGCCCAGGGCGCGGGGTCCCGGGTGATTATCACCGAGACCGACCCCTTGAAGGCCCTGGAAGCGGTCATGGACGGCTACGAGGTTCTGCCCATGGAGCGGGCCGCGCAGATCGGGAATTTTTTCTGCACGGTCACCGGCGACATCAAGGTAATCCGGGAAGAGCATTTCCTGGCCATGAAAGACGGCGCCATGCTGTGCAATTCCGGGCATTTTAACGTGGAATTGGATCTCGACACCCTGGCCCGCCTCAGCACCGAGACCCGCCAGATTCGGGAATCGGTCCAGGAATACAAGCTCAAAAACGGCAAGAGCCTGTTCGTGTTGGGAGAAGGTCGTCTGGTCAACCTGGCCGCGGCCGAAGGCCACCCTTCGGTGGTCATGGACATGAGCTTTGCCAACCAGGCCCTGGCCTCGGAATATCTGGCTAAGAATCACGACAAAATGGAAAAAAAGGTCTATTCCATGCCCGCGGATATCGATAAGGAAATCGCCCGCTTGAAGTTGGCGGCTATGGGCGTGGAAATTGACACCCTCACCCCGGAACAAGAAAAATACCTGGCTTCTTACGACCTGGGGACTTAACCGAGTAGCCTGGCCAAAGTTCCGGGGGGGGGTCTGCCCCTCATTCAACAGGAGTTCCCATGACCAAGATAAAATTCGGAACTTCGGGCTGGCGGGGAATTCTGGCGGAAGATTTCACTTTTGCCAATGCCCGCCTGGTTTGCCAAGGCATTGCCGACTTCCTGAAGGGGGAAGGAGATACCTCCCAGGGGGTGGTGGTGGCCTATGACACCCGGTTTCTTTCGGAAGCCTTTGCAGCCACTGCGGCCGAAGTCATGGCCGGCAACGGCATTCCCTCCTTCTTAACCACCAGGGACACGCCGACCCCGGTGGTGAGCTATGCCATTCGGGAAGGCAAACGGGCCGGAGGGATCAACATCACCGCCAGTCACAACCCGTCGGAATACAATGGCATCAAGTTTTCCCCGGCCCAGGGTGGCCCGGCCCCCACGCCGGTCACCAGTGCCATTGAGGGGCTCATCCGGGATATGGATCCCGGAAAGGTGAAAACCATGCCCTCTACCGATGCCCGGGAACGGGGCTTGATTACCGACATCGACCCTCGGGAAAGCTATTTCGGGCATTTGCGCCAGCTGTTGGACACCGAAGCCCTGCGCCGGGCCGGCCTCAAGGTGGCGGTAGACGTGCTCTACGGCACCGGGCGGGATTACCTAGACGCTTTCCTGCGGGACAACGGCGTGGAGGTGGAGGTTTTGCACGGCTACCGGGATACCCTTTTCGGGGGGCAGCGCCCGGAGCCCAGTGCCGAATATTTGGAACCTTTGACCGAATGGATCAAAAAAAACGGCGCTCACCTGGGTTTGGCGGTGGACGCCGATGCCGACCGTTTCGGGGTCATGGACGGCCAGGGCCGCTATCACGAAGCCAACATGATTTTGGGCCTGCTTTTCGATCACCTCATCAAGACCCGGGGCTGGGAAGGCGGTGTGGCCCGCAGTGTGGCCACCAGCCATCTGGTGGACAAGGTGGCCGCGGCCTACGGACGGCCGGTGTATGAGACCAAAGTGGGCTTTAAATACCTGGGGGAGTACATCCTTTCCGGCCAAGCCCTGATGGTGGGGGAGGAAAGCGAAGGCTTTTCCATGCGGGATCACCTGCCGGAAAAGGACGGCATTTTGGCCGGCCTGCTGGTGGCTGAGATGGTAGCCAAAACCGGCAAGGGCATCCCGGAGCTTCTGGACGATCTTTTTGCCCGGGTGGGTCCGGTGCACACTCAGCGGCTTAATCTGAGCCTGGCCTCTGAAATCAAGGACCGCCTCCTGGAGCGTCTAAAGACGCCCCCTGAAACCTTTGCCGGACTGAAAGTGGTGAAGCATGTGACCATTGACGGGCACAAATATATTCTGGAAAACGGCAGCTGGGTATGCTTTCGCCCCTCGGGAACCGAGCCGGTGCTGCGCTTTTATCTGGAAGCCTCAACCGCGGAGGAACTGGAACGCCTGCGTTTGGCCGGCGGGGCTCTGCTGAGGGATCTGTAAGCTTCTCATGGATGTCGCATTCCTGCTCAACATGGCCCTCATGGCAGTGGTCCTGTTGTTTTCGGTGATTGTCCACGAAGTAGCGCATGGATATGTGGCCTGGCTCAACGGCGACCCCACCGCCCGCATGGCCGGCCGCATCACCCTGAATCCTGTTCCGCATATCGACCCTATCTATACCATTCTCGTACCTGTATTGCTCATTGTGACCGGTTCCCCGTTTATCATCGGCGCCGCCCGGCCGGTGCCGGTGAATCCTACCTATTTTCGCAACTACCGTCTGGGAGAACTTACCACGAGTCTGGCAGGATGCGCCAGCAACTTGGCCCTGGCGGCCGTATTCAGCCTTCTGGCTAACTCTGGTTTAGGAGGGTTGGGCCTCTTGAAAATGGCCGCTATGGGGGCTCATATCAACATAATTCTGGCCATCTTCAACCTTATTCCCATCCCGCCGCTGGACGGCTCCCATGTTGTGGCACTTATTCTCCCTCCCCACCTGCTCCAATATTATCGTTACCTGGAACCCTTAGGTTTACCCATCGTAATCCTCCTTCTTATCAGCGGGTTGTTGTGGAGAATTATTTTGCCGTTCTATTTTTTAATAGTTAAGCTTTTGCATGTACCTCTGATCTTCTGAAAAAGCTTCACTACCCCCGTTCGATATAATCCTGCCCAGTTGGAACTTTTCGCTTCTCCGCAGAATATGGTATGTTGTGATCAATGAAGTGGAGAAATAAAGTCGGCCCCAAGCTTCTGGGGGTTAATCTCCTGTCTTTGCTGGCGGCTCTGGTGGGGCTTCTCCTCTTGATGCAGTACCTGGCCACCAGGCTGATCCTGAGATGGCACCAGCAGCGGGTGGAGCTGGTGGCGCGGCTGGTGGAAGCGGAATACCAGGGAAAGCTCCAGCAGGTGGTGCAGACGGCTTCGCTTCTGGCAGACAACCCCTTGTATGCGGATCTGTTAGTGCGGGGGGATATTGCCAAACTCAAAACCTTGCTGACTCCGGTGCTGAAGACCACCGGCCTCCAGGTTCTGACTATCACGGATAATCAAGGGGTAATAGAGGCACGGTTCCACGATCCGGGCGGGATCGGGGTAAATATCAGTGCCAATCCGGTGGTGCGCACCGGCCTGGAAGGCAAATCGGCCAGCCGGATGACCCAATGGCAGGACAGCATTTCTTTAAGCGCCTCGGCCCCCATTTATCAGTACGAACGTCTGGTGGGGGTCGTCTTGGCCGGGGTTCTCATTGACAAGAGCTTTGTGGAGTCGCTGTCGCCTCCGGGGGTGGAGGTAGCCATCTTTTATGCCAACCGGCTGGTAGTCAACTCCTTCAGGGAGCTGCCCGAAAAGGCGGTGGCGGAGCTGATGCGCTCCCGGGAATTGGCGGCCCGCAGCGCGGCCGGCGGCACCCGGGTGCAGCGGGTGACTTTGGGAGAGCAGGATTACACCGTTACTTTTTTGCCCCTGGGGGACCGGGAAAAACCTTGGGAAAATCTTATTCTAGTCGGCTTGAACCGCCAGGAGTTGGACCAGACGCTCACGACACTGAAACTGGTGATTTTCACGGTGGGGACCGCGGCGGCCCTGGTGGGGATTTTTCTCAGCATCTGGCTGTCCATGGGCATACGCCGCCAAATTGCGGCTCTTACGGAAGGCACCCGGCGGGCGGCCTCGGATGAATTGGCCGGAGACATTCCGGTTACCAGTCAGGATGAACTGGGGGAGTTGGCCGAGTCTTTCAATGCCATGACCCGCTCTCTGCGGGAAAAAACCCGCCAGTTGCAGGAGGAACGGGACCGCATCGCGGCCAATGCGGACTTTCTGGCCATGATCGTCCATGACATCAAGGCTCCCCTGACCGGGGTGCGGCTTACTATCGAGGCCCTGGAGGACGAGACCCTGCCGCCGGCCATCCACCAGAAGCTCAAGAAGATTATCCAGAGAAGTGAGGGGCTGCTTCTGCACCTGCAAAATGTGCTGGACCTGAGCCGGTTCGAATCGGGGCTTTTGGCCCTGCATCCGGATTCGGTGCCGCCTGCTTTCCTGGTCCAGAGGCTCCTGCACCACTTCAGCCCTTTGGCCCAGGACCAGGGAGTGAAGATGACCGCGGAATTTCCCGGGGACCTGCCCGCGCTCAAGGTGGATGAGCCTTCCCTGGAACGGGTGCTGGCCAACCTCCTGGTGAATGCTTTGGAGGCCACGCCTGCCGGGGGGACAATTTCGGTGCAGGGCGGTCTTCTTACCGGCGACAACCATCCGGAGGTGGAACTGGTGGTGGCCGATACCGGCCGAGGGATTCCTCCGGAGGAACAGCCCGATCTGTTCGAGAAATATAGTGGTCAGCTCCCCCACCGGGCCAACAGTTCGGGTCTGGGGCTTTATATCTGCAAGACCCTGGTGGAGGCCAACCAGGGGCGCATCTGGGTGGAAAGCGCTCCGGGGCAGGGCGCCGAATTCCATCTGGTGCTTCCCACCGTTGCCCCGGAGAACACGCGGTCAAGTGGGGAAGGGCAAAAGTAAGTTTTCCAAAGACGTAACGATTGAGTTGGGACCATGGACCCCTGGATTTTGGTCATAGACGACGACTCCGGCACTCGGGAAGCCCTGGCGGAGATTCTGGGTCGGGCGGGATATCAGGTTTCCGCCTGGGCCGATGACACTCTGCTGGAGGATTCCACCTTGAGCTCCAATTTCCAGGTGGCGGTGGTGGATTTTCATCTGCCTTCCGGCGACGGCTTGCAGGTGGCCGCGCGCCTCAAGGCTCTCCAACCGGATTGCCGCATTATCTTGACTTCTTCGGAGCCTCCTCCGGCTGCCGAGCTGGCCGCGGCCAAAGGGCTGGTGGACCGGTTCCTCGCCAAACCCTTTTCCAAGGATGCCATTTTAGAGGTGGTGGCCCGGCTGTGTCACCCCGAGAGCCATTAATCCAGCCCCTGTTTGAACCTGCCGACTCCGGCCTGCTGGTGCCGGCGGTCCGCCGCTTTGTGGTGGGAGAAGAGCTTTTTTGGCGGGGGGCCCGGGTCGTGGTGGCGGTTTCCGGGGGGCCTGACTCGGTGGCTTTGCTCCACCTGCTGCACAGGTTGGCATCGGAATGGGGCCTGGACCT
>CAZLRL010000092.1:8290-8843 GCA_964561645.1 uncultured Desulfobacterales bacterium | reverse complement strand
CCCCACCGCCTGGGCCGCGGCTCCGACCCGGGCCCCGTCGAGCACGGCCAGGGCGACTTTCAGGCCCTGGTTCAGTTTTCCCACCAGGTTGGCGGCGGGTACCCGAACGTCTTCGAATTCCAGCGTATTCAGGGGGGCGCCCCGCAGGCCCACCTTTTCTTCCACCGGACCCCGCCGCACGCCACTGGTATTTTCCAGATCCACCACAAAAACGCTGATGCCCTTGGCGCCCAGGGACGGGTCGGTCACGGTGGCCACCAATCCGTAAGGGGCCCGGTCGCCCGCGGTGACAAAGTTTTTTATTCCGTTTATGACCCAAGCTTCCCCTTCCTGTTGGGCCGTAGTCTTGAGGCCGCCCGGGTCTGAACCGGCCTCGGGCTCGGTCAGGGCAAAACAGGCCAGCACCTCGCCCCGGGCCACCGGCGGCAGGTAATGCTGTTTCTGTTCTTCGGTGCCGAACAGGGTCAGACCCTGGCCGAACAGGGCCTGGTTCAGGTGCAGGAGCAGGGCCGAGGAGGGGCAGGCCTGGGCCAACTCCATTTGGGCCAGACAA
>CAZLRL010000092.1:0-8280 GCA_964561645.1 uncultured Desulfobacterales bacterium | reverse complement strand
GGGCGCACATGTCCACGCGAAACACCGTCTGCTGCTTCGGGCAGGGCCAGGCCGAACAATCCTTCCCGGGCCCATGGGGACAAAATTTCCTGGGGGAATTCCCCCCGGCGGTCCAGGTCCAGGGCCCGTTCCTTAACCGCGTGGGCTGCTTTCCGGGCATTTTCCTGGACTGTCTGTTGTGCGGGTGTTAAAGTAAAATCCATTTTAAAGCCCTTATTGAAAAACTTTGACCTATCATTTCAAATTTACTTGAAGGGGTCAACTGCAAACCTGGTTTACGGGAGAAAAGAACCGTGATGATCCTGAGGCTCTTGTTGCTAGCCGTCCTCCTGGCCCTGCCTGGGTTTGGTCCAACCCCGGGTATGGCTCAGACACAAATGCACGTGTTCAGCGAAATCGACCTGTCAGCCCGCCTGGAAGGGAAAAAAGAGGTGTCAGTGGAAGCAGGCCAGGGTCTGGTTTTGCACTTGACCGCGCCGCCGACAGGTCCTTTCGGCGAGAAACTCCTGCTGGAGGCGGAGGGCCGGCGACTTGGCAAAATAAAAGGCGGCAAATTCGAAGCAGTCCTGGGATTGAAAAAAGGCGCCGCGAGCTACTGGATTATTTCGGAATATACCGGCGGAGCTCATTGCTGCGGGGTCTACCACTTTTTCGGGCGCCCGGGGCCTAGTGAGCCAATCAAATATTTGGGCAAAACCGAGGGGCACAACGGCGGCCCCGTGTCCATCCGGGAAGCCCTGGTGGAGCGAGGGGGAGCCCTGTTTTTCACCGACCTGGACAATCGTTTTGATTATTTCCACGCCAGCCACGCCGGTTCCATGCTGGTGAATCTCCCGGAACGCCATTATCAGCTCAGTCCGGTGGGCATCCGGGTCAATAACCTGCCGTTTAAGGGGGTCTACCTGAAACAGGCGGAAGAGACCCAGCGGGAAATCCAGCAAGCCTTAGATAAGCGGCCGGTTCGGCCTCCAGCCATCCTGGAGAAGGGTTTCGGATCCGGCTTCGAAGGGTTGAATTTCAGCGACGAACTGGGGCAACTCCTGGTGAAGCGCACCGTATACCTGTTGTACGCCCGGGAAAACCAGAAAGCCTGGCAAGGCTTCAGCCGCGATGTGGCCCGTTACTACCAGTCAAGCCAATACGTGCCCCAACTCAAGGCGGATATTCAAAATAAATTGCAGGGGCTGCCGTATTGAGTCGGAGGGAAAAATTCCGCCTGGCCCTTGTCCTGGGCGGGGCGAGAAGCGGCAAAAGCCGCTATGCCCTGGATCTGGCCGGGGCCTTTCCGCCGCCCCGGTTGTATCTGGCCACCGCGGAGGCGGGGGATGAGGAAATGGCGGCCCGCATCGCCCAGCACCGCCGGGATCGGGGGGAGGGCTGGGAGACCGCGGAGGCGCCCCTGGAGCTGGCGGGAACGCTTGAGCAGGCCCAGGGGGGCTATGAGGTCATTGTGGTGGACTGTCTCACCTTGTGGCTGTCCAACCAACTCATCCGGGGCGGGGACGACGCCGAGCTCCAAAGGGAATGCGTGGAATTAGCGGCTGCGGTGGAAAAAGCCGCCACCCCTACAATTGTGGTCAGCAATGAAGTGGGTTGGGGAATCGTGCCCGAGAACCCGCTGGCCCGGGAATTTCGGGACCGGGCCGGTTGGCTGCACCAACTCATGGCGGCGGCCGCCGACCTGGTGGTGCTCCTGGTGGCGGGGCTCCCCTTGACCTTGAAATCAGCCCATGGAAAGGGAGAATGATATGGAATATGAACTGGCCCAACTCACCTCCCAGATCAAGCCTCTGGATCCCGAGTGGACGAGTCGGGCCCAGGGGCGTTTGGACTCCCTGACCAAGCCTCCGGGGAGTTTGGGAAAGCTGGAAGAGTTGGCGGCCCGCTACGTAGCCATTCGGGAAGAGTATTTCCCCCGTCTGGAGATCAAGCGGGTGGTGGTTTTTGCCGGGGACCATGGGGTGGTGGCCGAGGGGATAAGCGCCTTCCCCCAGGAGGTCACCTTCCAGATGGTCTATAATTTTGTGCGAGGGGGAGCCGGTATCAACGTTCTGGCCCGGCAGGCCGGAGCCCGGGTGGAGGTGGTGGATATCGGGGTCAACCATGATTTTGAGCCGGGCCTGAATCTGATTTCCCGCAAGGTGGCCTACGGCACCAGGAATATGGCCCAGGAAGCCGCCATGACCCGGGAGGAGGCTCTCAGAGCAGTGTGGGTGGGGGTGGAGCGGGCCCAGGAGGCGGTGGAAGACGGCGTGGATGTCTTGGCCGCCGGGGACATGGGCATCGGCAATACCACTCCGGCCGCGGCCCTGGCGGCGGTTTTCACCGGTCGGCCGGTGGGCGCGGTCACGGGCCGGGGCACCGGCATCGACACCTCCACCTTAACCCACAAGGTGGCGGTGATCAATCGGGCCCTGGCCTTGAATAAGCCTACGGCCGACGATCCCCTGGGGACCCTGGCGTCAGTGGGGGGTCTGGAAATTGCCGGCATCACCGGGCTGATTTTGGGCGCGGCCGCGGCCCGGCGGCCCCTGCTGCTGGACGGCTTTATCGCCACCGCCGGCGCGTTGGTGGCGGCGCGGCTGGTGCCGGCGGTAACGGATTACCTCATCGCGGCGCACCGGTCGGTGGAGCCCGGCCACCAGATCATGCTGGACCACCTGGGCTTGACGCCGCTCTTGAACCTGAAAATGCGCCTGGGGGAGGGAACCGGCGCGGCCCTGGGGATGATGGTGCTCGAGGCCGGCTGGCGTATCTACCGGGAAATGGCCACCTTTGAAGAAGCCGGGGTGGTGGAAAAGGGCTGAAGCATCAGGATTGAACAAGGTTTTTCGCGGGGCGGGCGAGACGCCCGCCCTACAGTTTGATGGGTTTACCAGCCCGCGCCTGCACCCCTATTCCTGGGACAAGGCACTAGCTGTGACAGATCCCTCACTCTTTCAAACAAATCTATGAAATTCACCTTTCCCCTGGCCCTCACCTTTCTTACCGTGTTTCCCTGGCCCTGGTCGGGGAAGGCCAGCGCCGAAGACCTGGGCCGGTCCCTGTTCTGGTACCCCTGGGTGGGCGCGGTCCTCGGCCTCCTCTACTGGGGGGCCGGAAGCCTGCTCGTCCGGTTTTTCCTGCCGCCTGCGGCCGCGGCCCTGCTCCTGCTCCTGACGGTCCTTTTGACCCGGGGTTTGCATCTGGACGGCCTGGCCGACACCGTGGACGGCCTGGGGGGCGGTCATACTCCGGAGGACCGCTTGGCCATCATGAAGGACTCCCGCCTGGGGGCCTTCGGCGGGATAAGTCTGGTCCTGGTGCTCCTGCTGAAATTTGCCTTCCTGCAGGCAGTCTTGAGTTTGGCTCTGCTGCCCGGTCTGGTTCTTTTCCCCCTGATCAGCCGCTGGGGACTGGTGCTCCTGGCCGGACTGGCTCCCTATGCCCGCCCCGGCGGGGGTCTGGGGCAGGCCGTAACCGCAGGCGCCACCCGGCCCTTGATCGCCGGGGCCACGGCCGCCACCCTCGTAGTGAGCTTTGTGGTGGGCAGGTTCTCGGGTTTAATAATCCTCGGGGTGGCGGGGCTGGCAGTGTGGGGGTTGAGCCGGTTTTTCCGGCGCACCCTGGGGGGCGTCACCGGCGATGTTTACGGCGCGGTCTGCGAAATCCTGGAGACCCTGGTCCTGGGAAGCATCGTGCTTTGGGGGCCATGATCTCCAGGGGTTCCTTTTCTGGTAATTTCTTGGTATCATTATCTTAATCATGACCTTTTCCAGCCCTCACAGGTGGTCCGGCCTTTGACGTCCCGGTGACAATCGTCGCCTCGGGGCCCCGCATCTCTTTTTCAGATATCACGCCCCTTCTATCATTTATCCTCAGTCAACCACTTGGTTATAGATCAGGTGGCAGTAAAAATTATTAATATTCTTAACTAATTATTTTAAGATGGCACCGGATGGTGAGGAGGAAATCATGCTGGAATTATATCCGGAGTACAAGACCCGTTTGAAAGAATACCAGGAGCGGCTCGACGCGCTTCGAGGTTTTCTTTGAGCTGGACCAAAAACAGGCCCGGCTGGCGGAAATTGATCAGAAAATGGGCGCGGCCAGTTTTTGGGAAGATGTCCAGGCCGCGGCCGGGGTCCAGAAAGAGCGCAGCTCTCTGATCAACGCCCTGGAAGGTTACGAAAAACGGGCCCGCCAGGTGGAGGACCTGGAGGTGCTCCTGGAGTTGGCGCAAGAAGAAGAAGACGCCCGGGCCATGAAAGAAGTGGGTGCGGGGCTGGCCCAACTGGACCGGGAGTTCAAGGAGTGGCAACTGGAGCTGCTCATGGGGGGGGAAGAGGACGCCAAGAACGCCATCATTACCATCCACGCCGGGGCCGGGGGCACCGAAGCCCAGGACTGGTGTGAGATATTGCTGCGCATGTATCTCCGGTACGCTGAGAACAAAGGGTTCAAGACCGAAATCATAGATTTTTTGGAAGGTGATGAGGCGGGGGTAAAGTCCGTGACCTTCACGGCCAGCGGGCCTCACGCGTACGGCTATTACAAAAGCGAAAACGGCATCCACCGCCTGGTGCGCATCTCGCCTTTTGATGCCAGCGGCCGCCGGCACACTTCCTTCGCCGCGGTGCAGGTGCTCCCCGAGGTGGACGACCGCATTGATGTTGACATCCAGGACAAGGACCTGCGGGTGGACACCTTTCGGGCCAGCGGACCGGGGGGGCAGCACGTCAACAAAACCAGCTCCGCGGTGCGCCTCACTCATATTCCCACGAATATCGTGGTGGTCAGTCAGAGCGAGCGCTCCCAGCACCGCAACCGCGAGCTGGCCATGAAGGTGCTGCGGGCCCGCCTCTATGACCTGGAGCGGCACAAGCGGGAGGAAAAGAAGCAGGAGCTGCAGGAGACCCAGAAGGATATCGCCTGGGGGAGCCAGATCCGCTCCTACGTGCTCCAGCCCTATCGCCTCATCAAGGACCACCGCACCAAACACGAGGAGGGGGACGTGGACCGGGTGCTGAACGGCGACCTGAACGGTTTTATCGAGGCGTATCTGTTGAATCCGGAGGAGAATCAATAAGCGTCTGCGCAGATGAGGACGCCTGTGCCACCAGGCCTTGTTATGATTTTAGAAAGAGCCTCCGGTTCAGGCGCGACTGCTTAAAAAGGTTCTTGAGCGGCCATAATTCTGGTGGGGCGGCCGTCCCTGGCCGCCCACCGTACTGGCGGGCACGGAGGCCCGCCCCACCAAAATTTTCCAGAAAAATGTGGGCTCTGCCCGCCGATCCCCTACTTCGAAAGGCTCAAAGTTGAGACCTCTGCGAAGATAAGTAGAACAGCCGCCCCCGGCTGTATTTTGCCGGCGAGGGCGCCTGCTCTACAGGATAATGGGTTATTAAGAGAATTTTTGATTTGAGGACCGATTTTCGCAGGGGTCTCAGATTCAAAGTCCATGTAGGGTGCGTCTTACGCACCACAAATTGCTGGGCGATGCCCCAAGCCTTTCTAATTGCCCGAAATCTTACACCCGCCCGAACCGGGCGGGTTCAGCGGCGTCAGGAGCCGCCGGGCCGGCGCGGGGGGTGGGGTTTCGGACCGACCACCGGGAATTCCTGATCTGGCTGGGGTCTTTTTTGGGACACACTCAGGCCAGGTTTCTCTCCAAAGAGCGAGGCCCCCTCGGTGTAAGGCGAGCTTTTCAGGCCGGTATAGCCCGCCAGCTTCAAGCCTTGAAAGCCGGTTTTCTGCCAGAGTGCCAGGAGAGCCTCCCCCGGCAAAGCCCCGCCCACTCACTGAAACCAGTTGTCGATGCGGCTCTGCCGTTCCAAGGGCACCGGCGTTACCAGCACCATGTCGGCCAGGTGCAGGCGGCCGCCGGGTTTGAGGACCCGGAAGGTCTCCTGGGCGGCCTGATCTTTGTCGATGACCAGGTTGAAAGCACCGTTGGAGGTGACCACGTCAAAAAAGCGGTCAGGGAAGGGGAGGCTCTCGGCGGAAGCCACCTGAAAGCTCAGGTTCCGGAAGGGCAGCAGCGTGACAAATTCCCAGGCCCGGACTACCATCTCCGGGGTAAGATCGACTCCCACCACCAGACCCGTCGGACCCACCAGACGCGCCGCCACTCCGGCGTCGAAACCGGCGCCGCACCCGAGGTCCAGGACCACGTCCCCTGGATCTATCTTTCCTAAATTGAAAGGATTACCCACCCCGCAGAACGACTCCTTAAGGGCAGGGGGAAAATCCTGCCACCATTCCTCGGGGTAGCCCAGTTGCCGAATCCCCTGAAGACCGGTGGGATATTGGAAAGAGCCGGCGGGCGTCGCCGCGGCGCGGGCGTATTTTTCCCGGATTTTGTCCCGGATAAGACGCTTTTCCTGGTCGGTCAGATCGGTGGTCATGGTCGGTTCCTGGAAGAAATTTTAGGTAAATTATAACAAAGGCACAAGACTGGTGCATAAAAAAAAGCCTGGTGAACCGGGGTCCACCAGGCTGTGGCGTTCAGTTGTGTGTTGTTAGTACTCTTCTGCTTCCAGGTCGATGCCGTCCCGCTCGAACTGGGCGTCCCGTTCGGCGTGGGCTTTCTCGATTTCCTCTTCGCTCCAGGGCTCGACGACCAGGGTGTTGGCCACCAGCTCCCAGAGGTAGAGGGTTTCTTTGTAGTTGCCCATGTCCATGCGGCCCTCTTTATGTTCCTTGCCCAGGCCTTTGAGGATCTGGTCCCGGCAATTGTGGCAGGGGGCCATGACTATTTCGGCACCGGTTTCTTTGATTTGATCGGCCTTGAATTTGCCGTACTTCAGGCGATCTTCGTCGTAGGGCATGGCCCAGGCGCCGCCGCCGGCCCCGCAGCAGATGTTGTTCAGCGGATCGTCGCACATCTCCCGGTACAGGGAGGGGTCGACGCACTGCTGGGTGAGCCAGCGGTTGAGATCGCCCATGTGGTCGCCGAAGGTTAACTGGGACTTGCGCACATAGTTGCACGGATCATGAACCGTAATGGTGTGGGTGTTGACCGAGGGATCCAGCTTGATCCGGCCCTCGTCGATATACTCTTTCAGGAGTTCCTGGACACTGACCACCTTGAACTCTTCAAACGCTTCAGGAAACCAATTTTTGAACCCGGCCCGGGTTGCAAAGTATGCGTGCCCTCATTCCGGGAGCAAAATGGTTTTGCATTTTAATCGTCGGGCGTTTTCGAGGACATGGCCGGCCTGTTCTTTCCAGGCCTCGTCGTCGCCGGAAAACAGGCCCCAGTTGACCCCTTCCCAGTTCGTCGAGGACACCGTCCAATCCTCTCTGGCGGCGTAGAAGATCTTCCACCAGAACTTCATGTCGTCCGGCTCGCCGAAGGGCTCCTTGGAGTTGATGGTGACGATGACGTTCGCCCCTTCCTTGTCCACCGGCACGTAAAAGCCCGGGCAGCACTCTTCTTCCATTTCATTGCCCAGGTCGGCCAGGAGAAAAAGGAAGTCATCCCGGGGAATGCCCAGGTTGTTGCCCCGTTCCAGAGCCATCATGGCGCCCTTGTGGATGGGGCCGGGCACTTTTTCCCGCGGCCGCTGCGTGCGGGCGGCCCGCAGGGTTTGCAACAGCTTGATGCCCATGGGGCACTGGGAGTGGCACCGGCCGCACAAGGTGCAGACCCAGGGGAATCTGGAGTCGATCACCTCCTGCTCCATGCCGAAAACAATGGCTCGTACCACTTTGCGCACATCCCAGGTGCCTTCGCCACCCTCGATGGGCACGAACCCCGTAATCGGGCAACCGCCGGAGCAGGTGCCGCAGGTATAACAGCGGTCCGCCAACTCGGGGGCGATGCCGCCGATTTTGCGGTCCTTTCTGTCAACCCTGATTTCTTTTAAAGCTTCTTCTGCCATTGTTCCTCCACCTGATCAGGTTTGGCCTGAATTCTTAATAGCTTATGTTAATATCTCCACGGCCGTCTGCTGGCCGAAATCCTCAATCTTTACTTATACATATATATGTAAGAAATTTCTTCCAGAAATGCAAGGAATTTTCAAACCTCGGTCTATTATATAACCCCTAAATATCAAGTCAAATGGAAAATACTATTTTTCACATGAAGAGCCGTCCACTTGCCTCACTTCCTCTAGGCTGGAATTCTGATATGATCATTTCTGGAGCTCAACATGGACCACGACGCATGGCCACCGGAACTTGGCGAGAGACTCGAGGTGCTGGGACATTTAGGGGAGCGGCTGGCTGCGCACCGAGGTGCTTTGGTTGAGTCCGCGGCCCATGATATCGGCACCCCCTGTACCGTGTTGAGGG
>CAZLRL010000091.1:2232-8858 GCA_964561645.1 uncultured Desulfobacterales bacterium | reverse complement strand
ACCCTCACCCGCACCTCGTCCCCCAACTGAAAGCTCTTGCGGTGGCGGCGGCCCAACAGGCGCTGGCGGGATTCGTCATATTTGTAATAATCATCCGGCAGATCCACCAGGCGCACCAGGCCGTCCGCGAAAATTTCCTCCAGCGACACAAAAAAGCCAAAGGGGGTCACGCTGGTAATCATGCCGTGAAACTCCTCCCCCACCCGGTGGGCCATACAGCGCACCTGCATGCGGGCCAGCATCTCCCGCTCAGCTTCGATGGCCCGGCGCTCCCGCTCCGAGAGATAGCGGGCCGCCTCTTCCAGTTCCTCCGGGTCGGGAGGCGCGGGTTTACGCCCCTTCTGTAAATGAGCCGTCAGCAAGCGGTGCTCCATGAGATCGGGGTAGCGGCGGATGGGGGAGGTGAAGTGGGTGTACCATTCCACCGCCAGGCCGTAGTGCCCCCGGGCCAATCCGGAATAGCGGGCCTGCTTGAGGGAACGCAGCAGCATGAGCTGCACCATGGGCGCCAGATTGGTCTGGCGCACCTCTTCCAGAAAGTCCCGCAGCACCCGGGGATCCCGGTTGGCCTCCTTGGGAAGATGAAACCCCAGGCTCTTGCAAAAGGCCCGGAAGGCCTCCATTTTGGCGGCATCGGGCGCATCATGCACCCGAAAGATGGAGGGCTCCCCCAATTCCTCGGCCACCACCTCGTTGGCCGCGATCATAAACTCCTCAATGAGCTGATGGGCCAGCAGATGGTCGATGCGTTTGATGTCCACGGGCCAGCCCCTCTCATCCAGCACCACCTCGGCCGCGGGGATGCTCATCAGGAGGCTCCCCCGGGCGTGGCGCTGGTCCCGAAGGCGCTGGCAGAGCTCTCCCATCCAGGTGAGCATCTTGAGAAAGGGACGGTATTGCTGGCGAAGCTGGCGGTCTTTCCCGGTGAGCAGCTTTTGCACCAGGGTGTAGGTCAGACGGGCGTGATTGTGGACCACGGCCCGGGTGCAGCGATAATTTTTCAGGCGGCCTTTGCGGTCGTAGTTTAACTCCACGACCAGGGCCAGGCGATCCTCCCCGGGATTGAGGCTGCAAATGCCGGTGGACAGGCGCTCCGGCAGCATATGCACGGCCCGCTGGGGAAAATAGGCGCTGGTGCCCCGATCAAAGGCCTCCCGGTCCAGGGCTGAGCCCGGTTTGACATAGAAGCTCACGTCCGCGATGGCCACGTACAGGGTGTAAGAGCCTCCCCGGCTTTTTACCACGCACACCCCGTCGTCGAAGTCCCGGGCGTTTTCCCCGTCGATGGTCACCATGGGCAGCTGGCGCAGATCTTCCCGCCGGGCGATCTCAGCCGGGGGGATGGCCGTGGGCACCTGGTCCGCTGCCGCCAGGACTTCGGGGGGGAACTGATCCGGCAGCCCGTATTTCCCCACCACGATATAGGTCTGGACCTCGGCGTCCTCCATGGGCCCCAGGACCTCCACCACCTCCCCCTGGGGATTGAGGTGCGCGGTGGGATAGTGGGTCACCCGGGCCCGGACCACATCGCCGGGCTGGGCGCCCCCGAGTTTATCAGGGGGGATGATCAGGTTGAAAGGCAGGTGCTCATCTTCGGGCTCCACGTAATAGGTGTTCGCGGCCTGGCCCAAAAGACCGATGAGCTCCTGGACCTCCCGTTCCAGGATGCGAATGACCCGCCCCTCCCGGCGCTTGCCCCGGCGGCCCTCCAGGCGCACCACCACCCGGTCGCCGTGCCAGGACTCTTTCAGATCCGCGGGCTTGATATAGACGTCTTTGCCGCCGCCCTCGGGGGTCAGGAAGCCAAAGCCGTCGGGGTGCACGCTGAGACTACCGGGCACCAGATTCATCTTATCCGTCAGGCCGTAGCGCTTGCCTTTGAGGAGCACCAGATCCCCCCGGGCCACCAGCCGGTCCAGCCCCTCTTTCACCCAGTCGGTTTGGTCCTTGGGAAGTTGCAGCAGGTCCAGGATTTCCCCGAGCAACAGGGGCCGTCCCGCGCGGACGAAGACATCCAGGAGCTTTTTCTCTCCCGGCGGCCGCTTGCGTTTTTTTCGAGCCATGTTTACTCCTCAAGTACAGTGGCAGGATTGCTAATTTATAGGGCGTGCCGTGCACGCCAGGCGGCGTCCACGGGCCCCCTATAAAAACTGTGGCGAAAAGGCGTATTTGTCATCCTGAGCGCCGTGAAGGCATAACGAAATAAAACATCTTCTTTTTTCTGTAGCCGCAGGCTTTGGCCTGCGCCATTTTACTTGTTATTTCAGCAGGCTAAAGCTTGCGCCTACATTTTAAAATTATTCGAGCTTCTGTCCCAGGCGCTGCGGTCCAAAGGGGTGTAGCTCAATTCAGGGGTTTATTGGATTTTTCCCTAGAGCGGACCGCCCGCGTTGAAAACCCCCAACATAAAGCTTTGTGCTCCCTAGAACAATCATATATAATCGCTGTGATGCAATATATTTCTCACCATCGTCGGGTCAAGTGATGGCCATCCTGCGGGTGGAATATCTGGAGGCCCTGGCGCCGGCCCGCTTGCAACGCCTCCTGGACCGTTCCAAAGAGGACATCAACCAGGTGCTGTCCGACGTGCGCCAAATCCTGGCGGACCTGCGCCGGGACGGAGACGCCGAAAACCTGCGCTGGCACCGCCAGTATAAGGACGACCTGACCGTCCCGGAACTGGAAGTCAGCCTTACCGAAATCGAGGCCGCCTACCGCGTGGTCGACCCCCTGGTCCTGGAGGCCTTGAAGATCGCCGCGGCCAACCTGGAGGCCTTTCATCGCGCCCAGCGGGAGCGGGAGATGTGGGCCGTGGAAGTGCGGCCCGGCATCCTGGCCGGACGGCTGGTGCGGCCCATCCCCCGGGTGGGCTGCTACATCCCCGGAGGGCTGGCCAGCTACCCCAGCAGCGCCTTGATGAACATCATCCCCGCCAAAGTCGCGGACGTGCAAGAAATCATCGCCTGCACTCCCCCGGGCGAGGACCTGGCTCTCAATCCAGCCACCGTGGTGGCCGCACACCTGGCCGGGGTGCATCGCCTCTTCAAGCTGGGCGGCCCCTGGGCCATCGGCTCGCTGGCCTACGGTACTGAGCTGGTGCCCAAAGTGGACAAAATCGTGGGGCCGGGCAACAAGTATGTCACCGCGGCCAAACTCCTGGTCTTCGGCGAGGTGGATATCGACTCCCCCGCGGGTCCCAGCGAAGCCCTCATCGTGGCCGACGACTCCGCCGAACCCCGGCTGGTGGCCGCCGATTTCCTCTCCCAGGTGGAGCATGACGAAGACGCGGCCGCAGTGCTGGTGACTCCTGTGGAAGCTTTGGCCCAAAAAGTCGCGGACATAATCCTGGCCGAACTGCCATCGTTGCCCCGCCGGGAAATCCTGGAAGCCGCCATCCGGGACAACTCAGCCATCCTGGTGACCCGGGACCTGCCGGAGGCCCTGGAGTTTGCCAACCGCTACGCCCCGGAGCACCTGCAGATCATGACCCGGGACCCTTTTGCGGTGCTGCCCAAAATCCAGCACGCCGGCTCCATCTTTCTGGGCCCTTTCGCCCCGGTCCCGGTAGGGGACTATGCCAGCGGCACCAACCATGTCCTGCCCACCGGGGGCTGCGCCCGCATGTTCTCGGGGCTGAGCGTGGACGATTTCATCAAAAAGCCCACTTTCCAGCACCTCTCCCGGGAGGGGCTGGCCCGGCTGAAAGATACGGTGATGCTGCTGGCCGAAACCGAAGGCCTGCCCCTGCACGCCCGGGCCGTGGCCGAGCGTTTCCGGTATCCCTGAGACTAAAGGCAAATTTTCACAAAAAACCTCAACCGAGGGTCCGAAATCTGTTGGAAAAAAGAATATGATATAATATTGTGTAGTTAATCAACCAGGTTCATAAACAAAACACACCATGCCGCCTCACAAATCTTCCCTACCCAGCCTCAGGCCGACGGAGATGATCGCCGACGTCCAGAGGCAGCCCAGCCGCCGCACCATCGATATTGATAAGGTGGGGGTGAAAAACATTTCCTACCCTATCGTGGTCCTGGACAAATTCAACGGCACTCAGCACACCGTGGCCCGCATCAACATGTACGTCAACCTCCCCCACCGGCATAAAGGCACCCACATGAGCCGCTTCATCGAAATCCTCTCCGAGTGCCGGCGGGACATCAGCATCAGAAACATCGAGACCATCCTGGAAGAAACCAGAAAGCGCCTCCACGCTCAAAGCGCGCACATCGAAATGACCTTCCCCTATTTCATCGACAAACCCGCGCCGGTGAGCCAGTCCCGGGGTCTCATGGAGTATATCTGCACCTTTAAAGGCTCCCTGGACGGGGACGGCACCATCGACCTGGTGGTGGGCATTACCGTCCCCATCACCACCCTGTGTCCCTGCAGCAAGGAAATCAGCACGGTGGGGGCCCACAACCAGCGCGGCGAAGTCAGGGTGCAGGTGCGCTTCAAGAAGTTCTTCTGGATCGAAGATATGATTCGGCTGGTGGAGGAGTCCGCTTCCTGTGAGGTGTACGCCCTGTTAAAGCGCCAGGACGAAAAGTTTGTCACCGAAAAGGCTTACTCCAACCCCATGTTCGTGGAAGACGTGGTCCGGGAGATAGCCCACAAGCTCGGGCAAGACCAGAACTTTACCTGGTTTGCGGTGGAATCCGAAAACTTCGAATCCATTCACAACCATTCCGCTTACGCCTGCATCGAGTCCCCCTCTTAATCCTGTCCCAGACCCGGCACTAGTGGTGGAGCGGGGCCAACCGTCCCCATATTTAGATGGTCCGCCCCCCGCCCGAGGCCACAATCTTGACTTTCAACAACGGCTTCGACCGGGCTCCCTTCTCCCCGGAATTTTTGAGGTCGATCACCAGATCGGTTCGGCCTGCCCGGCGCACCAAAAATTGATAAACAATGCGGGAGGAGGCCCCTTGGGGGCCGGTGGTCGACTGCAGACTTTGGCCGACGAGGTTCAAAATCGCCGCGTCGAATTCCGGAGCCACTACATGCTGACCCCCACCGAGCTCCAGGTCCACCACCAGACTCTGGCCCACCCCGACGGTCACGGTTCGGCCCGAATCCTTGGCCGTCAGGACCAGAGGCTTGGCCCAGGCCGCCCCGACGGAGGCTCCGTAACCAAGGAGCGCCAGGCAAGCGATAATTGTCCAGTTTCGCCACCAAGTTCTTTTCACAGATAGACCAGTCAGTCGGATCTTCATTTTACGAGCTCACAAAGGTGAGTTTTCGGAAAAAGGACAGGTAATCAGGGGTAAAGAGGCTTAGATTTTTAATTTCCAAGCTCTTCCTCTTAACCCCCGTTACCGGTAGCACGGACATCTTGCCCGGGCCCCACGGGCTGGAAGCCCGTGCTACCGATCTTTCAGAGGATTAGCAAGAAGAGAGAGTAAGGATCTCTTTCTCCTTCCCCTGAAATAACAATCAATCTTTTAATGCCTTACCCTCTTCCTCTTTCATCAACTCCTTGGCTGTTTCCATCAGGCGGCGCAGGGTTTCATCCACCCGGGCGTTGACGGAATCCGCCTCGAAGGTGCCGTCCGGCTGGCGCTTACCCGCAGGCATCCCGGTCAGCAGCTCCAGGGCCTCGTCCGCGTGGCCCACGGCCCAGACATGGAATTTCCCTTCCTGGACCGCTTCCACCACTTCTTTTTTGAGCATCAAATCCTTGACATTGGCCTTGGGAATGAGGACCCCCTGCTCACCGTCCAGACCCCGGGCTTTGCAGACCTTATAAAAACCTTCGATTTTCCAGTTCACGCCGCCGATGGGCTGAATTTCCCCCCGCTGACTGACGGAACCGGTAATGGAAATATTCTGCTTCAAGGGCACATCAGCCAGCACGGAAAGCAGGGCCAACAGTTCCGCGGCCGAAGCGCTGTCGCCCTCCACCAGACCATAGCTCTGCTCAAAGGTCAGGCTGGCCGACAGACTCAGGGGCTTGTCCTTGGCGAACTTGCTCTTGAGATAACCGGAAAGGATGAGCACCCCTTTGTTATGGATGTTCCCGGCCATCTTGGCTTCCCGGTCGATGGCCACCACCCCTTCTTTGCCCAGCCCGTAAGTCGCGGTGATGCGGCTGGGACGGCCGAAGGCGTAATCTCCCAGCGCGTAGACCGACAAGCCGTTGACCTGGCCCACCACCCCGCCTTCGGTCTCGATGAAGAGCATGCCTTCCTCGATTAGCTGCTGGATCTTTTCCTCAGGCAAATCCGAGCGGTAGATTTTCTCCTCAATGGCCTTGTCGATGTCGGTGCCGAAGATCACCTCACGTTCGTTCGATCCGGCCCAGAAGTTGGCCTCTTTGACCACATCCAGCACTTCGTTAAGCTGCAGGGTCAATTTCTCCTGATGGCCGGCCAATTCCTGGGCGTGTTCGATGAGGCGGCCCATGCCGGTTTTGTGCACCGGCAGCAGCTTTTGCTCCTGGCAATAGGCGGCCACCAGGGCGCAGAAATCCCGGAGGTGGTCCTCGGTCTTTTTCATCTCCCAGTCAAACTGGGCTTTGACCTTAAAGAGTTTCCCGAAGTCATCGTCATAGATATACAACAGCTGGTAAAGATACGGGTCGCCGGTGAGAATAACCTTGACATTCAGAGGGATGGGCTGGG
>CAZLRL010000091.1:0-2222 GCA_964561645.1 uncultured Desulfobacterales bacterium | reverse complement strand
TGAAACCCATCTGCTCGGCCAGGTCCTCGATCTTGATCTCCCGCTCCTTGAGGCAGCGCTTCAGGGCCTCGTAAGAGAAAAACCAGCGCAGCAGGTCCAAAACGTCCAGGATGAGGTAGCCGCCGTTGGCCCGGTGGATGGAGCCGGGGCGAATCAGGGTAAAATCAGTGATCAGGGCGCCGAACTGGGCCCGGCGCTCCACCCCGCCGAAGAGGTTGGAATAGTTGGGGTTATGGTCGATAACCACCGGCCCGCCCTTGGTGTCGGAATTGTCCACCAGGACGTTCACCTGATACTGGGTGAAACTGGGCTCGGGCATGGGGAAGGGCAAGGGGCTGGGTTGCCCCGGTTTTTTCTTGAAGTCTTCGATATTTTTCAGGATATCGCTTTCCACCTCCCGTAAATATTCCACCACCTGAGGCAGATCGTGATATTTTTCCACCAGTTCTTCGACGTAAGGCCCCACCGCAGCATGAGCCGTCTCCTGCTCCAGCTTCTTTTCCGCTTCCTGGAATTCCTTTTCCATGCGGCGGATTTTGATGATGGCTTCATTCATTTCCGCGTGCAAGGCATTGGAGCGCTGGCGCAAGGACTCCCGCTCTTCCTCGCTGAGCGCCTTGAGCTCCTCCTCGCTCATGGGCTTGCCTTCTTTGCCGGGAAACAGCATGAGGCCTGACTGAGAAATGTTGAGGACAAAACCCTCCTCATTGGCCTTGGCGTCCAATTCCTGGAGAATGGCATTGCGGTCCTGGGTGAACTGACGCACCAGGGTTTCCCGCCGGTTGGAGTACTCTTCGCTTTCAAAAACCTCGGGCACCCGCTGCTTGAGGTCGGCGACGAGTTCCTCCATGTCTTCCTTCAAGGTGCGCCCGCGCCCGGTGGGCAGCACCATACTCTTGGGCCGTTCCGATTCCTTGAAATTATGAACATACAGGTAGTCCGGAGGACTGGGCTCTTTGGCGGCCAATTCGCCGACATAGTCCTTGATCGCCTCGGTCTTGCGGGAATGGCGCGGCCCGGCCACGAAGATATTGTATTCGTGATCCTTGATTCCCAAGCCGAACTCCAGGGCCCGCTGGGCGCGATCCTGGGCTACCACCTTGACCTTCAGGGGGGTCAAATCGCCGGTAGTTTCAAATCCCAGAGCGTCGGAATCGCATTCATCCCGCAAATTCTCGGGTTTCAACTCCCACAAATTCCCAGACATTGGCCCTCCTCGGCCGTGTAGGCAAATTTTTTTCTGATTTTCAATCAAGATAAATATTTAACTAAAGGAAAGCAAACCATAAGGAGGGGGTTTTTGGCAAGCAAAGAAAAACTTTTTGTGCTTATGATCAAAATTGTTTCATGTGCCGCCTGGCTTTGACCTATGTTGATCCAAAAAGCAGACGCGGGGGCTATGGTATTCCGGCCCCTCCAGTTGGATGGTGACATGTTCCAGGCCGAACTGCTGGGCCAGCATATCTTCCAGTTCCTCGATGAGGCAATCCCGGTCGCGGCTGTCCGAGAGCACCACGTGCACACTCATGGAAAAAAGCCCTGAGGAGATGCTCCAGACGTGGAGATCGTGAATTTCCTCCACGCCCGGATGCTGCTCCAGGGCTCTGGTCACCTCATCTAAGTCGATGTGCCTGGGGGTGGCCTCCATGAGGATGTCAGCCGCCTCCACCACCAGCCGCCAGCTCGCCACGATGATGAGGACGGCGATGATTGCCCCGGCCAGCGGGTCAAACCAGTACCAGCCCTGAAAATAGATGGCCAGGCCCGCGGCAATCGCGGCCACGGAGCCCAGGGAATCAGCCAGGAGGTGCAAAAAAGCGCTTTTCAGGTTGATGCTGCGGTCTTTGGTGGGATAGAGAATGGCCACTCCCAGGAGATTGACCAGCAGCCCCAGGCCCGCGATAATTATCAGGGGGACGCTGGGGATTTCCGGGGCCTCATAGAAGCGTCCGTACGCGTCAAATAAAATGTAGCCTGCCATGCCCCACAAAACCAGACCGTTGATCAGCGCGGCCAGAATCTCCAGACGGTGATAGCCGTACGTTTTTTGGGTCGTGTGGGGTCTTTGGGCGTAGACCAGCGCCACCAGGCTGAGGCCCAGCGCGGCCACGTCACTGAGCATGTGGCCGGCGTCGGCGATGAGGGCCAGACTGTTGGTGAGCAGGCCCCCCACCAATTCCACCACGAAAAATATCAGTTGGGTGATAAAGGTGAGGAGAAGG
>CAZLRL010000090.1:0-8881 GCA_964561645.1 uncultured Desulfobacterales bacterium | reverse complement strand
GGCGGGCTTGCATTTCCCCCCGGCAGAGGATCTGGCGTCCCCCGGCCCGGGCCGCGGCCAACTCGGGGTTGTCCTCCTTCACCGCGGTGGTATGCACCACCAGTTGGGCTTTCCCCAGGTTCTCGGGACGGTGTCCCAAAAACACCTGGACGCCCAGTTCCTGAAGGCGCCGGGTGATGGGGCTTTCGGCCACATCGGAGCCGCTCACCCGGTAGCCCTGGCGCACCAGGAGCTCGGCCAGGCCGCTCATGCCGATGCCGCCGATGCCGATGAAATGGTATGAAGTCTTTGTATTCATTTAAAAGGAATTATGGTGGGCAGAGCCCACCCTGCGTTTCGTTAAGATTATGATCTAATTTGCTCTATCTTGTATTTCCTCAAATTGTCTTACGGTGATAAGAGTGCCAAATGACCAAACCCGTATACCAAAATCAGCCCAAAGCTTAACAGGATATTTATAAACTATGGATGAACTGATAAGATAAGTGCATGTTACAGGCTTAAAAGCCTCCTTGTCTTCTATAGTTGGATCAATTTTATCTTCAACTATTAAATGGCCAAATGCAATACCATCTCTTGATAGAACAATAATATCTGCGTCCTTATTCTGAGTATATCGAAATCTACTTTTTTCATCTTGAAATATACCTTCATCTATATAATTAATTAAAGCTTGCTCTGTAGGAAACTCTTCTTTATTGGTTCCGTAGATAATAATCTTTTTACCCATTTTAAGAACCTTAACCTAATAACCTAAAAAGAATTAAATGTAGGGTGGGCTTTGCCCACCAATACTATTCGCCGAAATCATCGCCTGGGCCGAAGTAACGTAGGGTGCGCACTGCGCACCATTCTCTAGGTTATTCACCAAATTTATCATCCTGGAGAAAAGAAACCCCTTCACCCCAATTGTCGGGATAAAAACCCTGCCGCCTGTAACGGTGGAAACTGGAATAAGGCCAGTCCTTAATCCGCTGTACCAGTCCGTGTTTCACTGGGTTGTAATGAATGTAATCCAAATGCTTTTGATAATCTTCTTCATCCCGAATGGCGTGTTCCCAGAAACGCCGTTGCCAGACGGTGGCTTCCCGCCGTTTGTTCCTGGAAGGATTGAGCAAATATTCTTGATGAAATAATGACTTGCTCTCCTTAGAAAACTTGGCTTTTATCAAGCCCCAGCGTTTGGAGTAATCTGTATCTCCCTCCGGTAGAGTCCAAACGGCATGGAGATGGTCCGGCAATAGAACCAAGGCTTCGACTGAAAAAGGGTATTGTTCCTGAACCTCTTTGATTGTCTGACCTAAGATTTTCCTGCTACTATCCAAGGTAAGAATTTTTCTCCGCCTGAAGGTCACAACGGTGAAGAAAAACGTTCCTCCTGACGCCCTTGGCCGCAAATAGCTGGGCATGGGCTATGGCCCTCAATAGGTGGTGCGCAGTGCGCACCCTACAATCCTTAGTGACTTGGCGAGATTTACCAGCTTGTCACCCAAGAAAGACTCACCCCCGCCCCAGTCCCCCCATCACGGGGGAGGGAGTTAATCGGTTTAGCCCTAATAGTGAGTCGCTGATGTCAAAACAAAATTTCTATAGATAACTATAAGTTATCCCAAAATAAAATAATCTTGCCAGCCCGGAATCAGTTTCCAATTTCTCCCCTCCCTTGATGGGAGGGGTTAGGGGAGGGTGGTTATTTTTGTCGGCCTTCCAACAATTCCAGGCACCCCGCCACGATCTCCCCAGCGGCCTGGGGCTTGGCCAGGCTCAGGCTGGCGGCCTCCATGGCCCGGAGGCGCTCCGGCAGCGCGAAAAATTGTAATATGGTATCAACCAAAAGCTCCCCTGTAAAATGTTTATTTAGGACCAGGATGGCGGCCCCGGCTTTCTCCAAAAACCGGGCGTTGGCCTCCTGGTGGTTGTTGGCCGCAAAAGGGTAGGGCACCAGGAGCGCGGCCCGGCCCCGGGCGGTGAGCTCCGCCAGAGTGCCGGCTCCGGCCCGGCAGACCAGGAGATGGGCCCGGGCCATCCAGGCGGCCACTTCCGGGGTAAAGGCCTCGACTTCGGCCTCGAAGCCTGCTTTCTGATAGCCTTGCCGCACCAGGTCCAGGTCGTCCTCGCCCGTGAGATGCAAGAAGGAAAGGCGATCACGGCAAACGGCCAGGGGGGCCAGCGCTTTCAAGACCTCCACATTCAGGTGATGAGCCCCCTGGCTTCCCCCCATGACCAGCACGGTGAAGGGCGTCTCGGGCCGGGGCGGCGGTGTCACAAAAAATTCCGGGCGGATGGGATTTCCCGTCCACTGACTTTTATCGGGGGCAAAGTAACCCTGATCATCAGGGAAGGACAGGAAAACCCGGCCGGCCACCCGCCCCAGCAAGCGGTTGGTCAGGCCCGGGATGGCGTTTTGCTCATGGATGGCCAGGGGAATTCCCAGGCTCCAGGCCGCCATGCCCACCGGTCCGGAAGCATGGCCCCCCACCCCCAGGACCAGGGCAGGTTGCAGTTTTTTCAGGGTGCCCCGGGCCGCCAGAATATGGCCCGGCACTCCGAACCAGGCCCGCAGTCGGGCAAAAAGCCCCATGCCCTTGACCGCCCGGCTGGCCACGGCTTCCCAGGGCAGCTGATATTTTTCCAGGATCTGAACAGTTACCGGCTTGGGAGTGGTGAGAAAAGTGACGCTAGCCTCGTGGGCCTGCTGAAACTCCTGGGCCACGGCGATGCCCGGGAACAGGTGGCCGCCGGTGCCGCCGCCCACAATCACCACCCTGGGATGCATGATTAGACCTCACTTCGGGCTTGAGTTCCCTTAAAAGACTGGTGGAATTTCAAAATGGTTGAAAAAAATTCCAGCCCCAGAAGATTTCTTAGATGTAGCCGCCAGCTTTAGCCGGCGAAAAATAATTACTAAAATAAAGCGTAGGCCAAACTCTCATGACCGATCCTGGTCACCCCGAAAAAAAGGTTTTGTAGGTGCGGACCTGTGTGTCCGCCCAAGCGGGGGCACACATGGGTGCGCCCCTACGGGTGGACTTTCACGGTAAAGCCTGTGGCAATAAAATTAAAGAAAGTTATTTTTGTAAATCACTTCTACAACAATCCCCAGATCTAGGATTCCAGAGGGGCCTGATCCAGGAAAGAATTTTGGCCCCAGGAGTAAAGTTCCACGGTACGCAGATCCGGCAGATGATCCCGGGCAGTCAGGGGCCCTGTAATAAGCCCCCGACGAGAACGGGTTCTTAAAGCAAAGATAGCTCGGATCTGAAACCGCATGACCCCCTCACCCTTGACGGCCTGCGCCATAACAGCCTCCCCCATGGCTTGATGTTCCGTTTAGGTTCTAAGTTGCCAAATTTACAGGACTTTTTTTCTTATCTGATGGACAGGTCCATCTTTTTTGGGGGCGTCGGCGTGCTGGGCACGCCATTCTGACCCGGCCGTCTGAGCTGGGTGCTGATATTCAACAGGATGCCCACCGCCAGCAGGTTAACCAGCAAGGACGAGCCGCCGTAGCTCAGAAAGGGGAGCGAGAGGCCCTTGGTGGGGAGCATCCCCGTCACCACACCCATGTTAATGCAGGCCTGCAAGCCGATAAGCAGGGTCAATCCCAGGGCCAGGTAGGACCCGAAAGAGTCCGGGGCCCGCAGGGACACCCGGATGCCCCGGTAGACCAGCAGGGTAAACAGGGACAGGATAAGAATAACCCCTATCAGGCCCAGTTCTTCACTGAAAATGGAGAGAATAAAATCCGTGTGCGCGTCCGGGAGATAAAACAGCTTGGCCCGGCTCTGCCCAGGGCCCATGCCCAAAATTTTCCCGGAGCCGATGGCCAATAGGGACTGCTTCAACTGATAGCCCACGTCCTGGCCGTACTTCCAGGGGTCCAAAAACGACAGCACCCGGGAGAATTTTTTGGGGTCCCGCAGGACCATAACCACGGCCGCCGGCACCCCCAGGCAGATAGAAATCAGTAAGTAGGTGAGACGGGTTCCGCCCACCAGCAGCATGATGAAAACTATACCGGCCAGGGTCATGGCCGTGCCGAAATCGGGCTCAATGCCGATCAGGGCGATGAACACCCCGGCCACCACCATGTGGGGGAGAAAGCCCACCGCGAAATACTTCATCTTTTCCTGTTTGCGGGACAAGGAATAGGCCAGGAAAATAACCATGGCCAGCTTGGCGAACTCCGAGGGCTGCAGGGTAAAGCCCCCCAGGCGTATCCAGCGGGCCGCGCCCCGCACCCTGGAGCCCAGGCCGGGGATGAACACCAGGATCAGGCCGATGAGGGACAGAAACAAGAGCCAGTAAACCCAACGCTTGTAGACGTGGTAATCAATGGAGCGTCCCAGAACCAGGACCCCCATGCCCAAAAGGGCGTACATGGTCTGGCGTTTCACAAAGAAATACGGGTCTTGATATTGGGCGTTGGCCATCACGGTGGAGGAAATGAAAACCATGGTGAGGCCCAAAGACACCAGGGCCAGAGCGCTGGCCAGCAAGGTGTAGTCGTGGTGGGAGTTCAGGGTCATGTCAATTTTTTGAGCCATATCCCACCTCCTTGACGGCTTTCTGGAAGACCTCGCCCCGGTGGGCGTAATCCCGGAACATATCAAAGCTGGCACACGCGGGAGACAGGAGCACCACCTCTCCCGGTCGGGCCAGGTTTGCAGCCCGCTGCACCGCGTCGGGCAAATCCGCGGCCAGATGGGCGGGAGCCAAACCCTCCCACACCCGGGCCAGGTGTTCCCTGGTTTCCCCCACCAGGACCAGGGCCTTGACCCGTTTGCGGATGAGGTCGTTTAAGACACTGAAATCACTGTCCTTGTCCCGTCCGCCGGCGATGAGCACGATGGGGCGGTCAAAGGAGGCCAGGGAGCGTTCCACCGCGCCCACATTGGTACCCTTGGAGTCGTCGTAGAAGTCCACCCCGTCGATGGTGGCCACCCATTCCAGACGATGGGGCAGCCCCTCAAAAGCGGCCAGCACCTCCCGGCAGGCCTGGGGCTCCGCTCCGGCCCCCAGGGACAGCAGCAGGGCGGCCATGATGTTTTCCAGATTGTGGGCCCCCTTGAGGCGAATCTTGGCCAGGGGAAATCTTGTCTCCGGTGCCTCCGGAGTCAGACGTACTTTGATAACGCCATCCTCCAGCCAGGCCCCCTGGCTGAGGGGATGGAAGGTCGAAAAATAGAAGACTTTTCCCTGCTCCCGGCCCAGGGGTTGCACCAGGGGGTCATCGTAATTAAGCACCTTGGGCTCTTTAGCGTTCATGCCCCGGAAGAGATTGGCCTTGGAGGCCACATACGCGGTGAAATCCTCATAGCGGTCCAGATGGTCCGGGGTGATGTTGAGCAGCGCGGCGGCCTGGGGATGGAAGTGGGGCGCGGTATCCAGCTGAAAGCTGCTTATTTCGAGGACCAGCCAATCGGCTTCGTGCTGCCGGTCAACCAGGGAGATCAGGGGAGTGCCGATGTTGCCGCCCACTAAAGCTTTGATGCCGCTGGCCTGAAGGAATTTGCCCACCAGGGTGATGGTGGTGGTCTTGCCGTTGGTGCCGCTCACCGCGATGACCGGGCGGGTCAGGAAATGGCCGGCCAGCTCCAGCTCTCCCCAGACCGGCAGACCGCGGCGTCGGGCCTCCTCCAGCCAGGGCAGTTCCGGGGGCACCCCGGGGCTGGCGAGGATAAGGTCATAGTCCAGCACCCGCGCGGGTTCGGGAACACCCAGCTCTTCTTGCACCGGGAGGTCCTGGATGAGGGCCCGCATCTCCGCCAGTTCACCGGGCGGGGCCATATCGGTGACCGTGACCCGGGCCCCGGCCCGGGCCAGAAACCGGGTGAGAGCCACACCGGTGCGGGCCAATCCGACCACCAGAACCTTTTTCCCCCTGAGATCCATGTTACCGCAGCTTTAAAGTGCTCAGGGACAGAATCCCCAGCACGATGGCAATGATCCAAAAGCGCACGATGACCTTGGGTTCAGGCCATCCCTTGAGCTCAAAATGATGGTGAATGGGGGCCATGCGGAAGATGCGGCGTCCGTTGGTGACCTTGAAAAAGCCCACCTGCAGGATGACGCTCACGGCCTCCACCACGAACAGGCCGCCCACCACAATAAGGAGTATCTCCTGTTTGGCGGCCAGGGCCGCGGTACCCAACGCTCCCCCCAGGGCCAGGGCCCCCACGTCCCCCATGAACACCTGGGCCGGATAGGAGTTGTACCACAGAAAGCCGATGCCCGCGCCCACCACGGCTCCCAGGAACACAGTAAGTTCCCCCACTCCGGGAATAAAGGTAATTTTCAGGTACTTGGCCACGATGGCGTTGCCCGCCAGATAGGCAAAAATGGCGTAAAAGACCGCGGCGATGGTCACCGGGCCGATGGCCAGGCCGTCCAGGCCGTCGGTCAGATTGACCGCGTTGGCGGTGCCCACGATGACCAGCACCGCCAGGGGAATGAATCCCCAGGAAAGATTGGGTCGCACACTTTCAAAAAAAGGGATGGTCAGGGTCAGCTTGAAATCCGGCAACATATAGAGCCAGAACGCGGCCACCGACGCGATCAGGACCTGGCCCACGAGTTTTTCCCTCCCTGTGAGCCCCTGGTTTTGTTTTTTGACGACCTTGCGATAGTCGTCCAGGAAGCCCACCAGGCCGAAAGCCAGGGTCACCGTAATGAGAAGCCAGATATAGGGATTGCTCAGGTCAGCCCACAGGAGCGTGCTCACCAGCAGCGAGAACAAAATCATCAGGCCGCCCATGGTGGGGGTGCCCGCCTTGGAAAAATGGGATTGCGGGCCGTCCTCCCGGATAAACTGGCCGACCTGCAACTCCTTGAGCTTTTTGATGCACCAGGAACCTATCAGGAGAGAAATGATCAGAGCGGTCAGAATGGCGGCAAAACTGCGAAAGGTGATATAGCGGAAGACGTTGAAGGCGCTGAAATATACCTTTAAGGGAAATAAGAGATGGTAAAACAACGCCTTATGACCTCACAAATTTCGTTATTCCAGAAAAATGATTTGTCACTAGTTGATTTTCTCCGTTAGTTGGCAGCTACTCCAAAAGCTCGATAATAGTTTCCATGTGCATGGAGCGGGAGCCTTTCACCAGGAGCCAGTCCCCCGGCTGAAGAAATTCTTGCAGCAGCCGGGCTCCCTCCTCCTTGGTAGTTACTGGAAAGAGTTGGACAGGGGAGAGGCCCGCATCCTGGGCGCCTGCCACCACTTCCTCTCGAAAACGGCCGTAGGTCACCAGAAAGTCCAGGCCGGACTCGGCGGCCTGGCGGCCCAGTTCCCGGTGGGCCTCCACGGCATGGGTCCCCAATTCCAGCATATCCCCCAGCGCGGCGGCGGCGCGGCCGGAGCCTTTCAGTTCCACCAGGGTGCGCAGGGCTGTGGCCATGGAGCCCGGGTTGGCGTTATAGCAATCATTTAACAGATGGACGCCGGAGGGCAGGTCCTGGATTTGCGAGCGCCGGTGCATGGCGCGGAAATCGGCCAGCGCGGCCGCAACCTCCTCGAAGGGCAATCCCAGGGCCAGGCCCGCGGCTATGGCCGCCAGGGCGTTCATGGCCTGATGCTCGCCAGGGACGGGCAGAAAAACGGACTGGCTTTTTCCCTGCCACGCGGCCTGAAGAGTCTGCCCCTCCCGGCCCCGGGGCTGACGGCCCAAGGCCCGGAGGTCGGCTTCGGGGCCGAAGCCGAAGCCCAGGCGCGATCCGGGGAAGGAGGCGGCCTGCCCGGCCACCCGCGGGTCATCGACGTTGAATACCAGGGTGGCCTCCGGGGAAAGGGCCTGGATGAGTTCCGCCTTGGCCCGGCACACTCCTTCCACGCAACCCACCCCCTCGGTATGGGCCGGATGCACATTAAGCAGCACCCCCACCGTGGGCTGGCTGATTTCGGTGAGGCGGCGGATTTCCCCAAAGCGGTTCATGCCCATTTCCACCACCGCGGCGTTGAAGCTCCCGTCCAACTGCAGCAGGGTCTGGGGCAAACCGATGAGGTTATTCAGGTTCAACTCGTTTTTCAAGACCCGGTAAAACGGAGACAGCACCCGGGCGGTCATTTCCTTGGCCGTGGTCTTGCCGCAACTGCCGGTCAGAGAGACCACGGGGATGGAAAACCGCCGGCGCCAGGCCTGGGCCAGATCGCCCAGGACCGTCAGGGTGTCGGCTACCGCCACAGTGGTGACCTCCGGGGGCACGCGGGGCATGACCCCATTTTCCTGCAGGACTCTATTTTCCACCACCACGCCCCGCACTCCCCGGCCTATGGCTCTGGGTATGTAATCGTGGCCGTCGTGGTGCTCTCCCTTCAAGGGAATAAACAGCCCTCCGGCCTGGCAGGTGCGGGAGTCCGTGCTCACGCCCACAAAGGTATCCGCTGCCCGGCCTTGGACCAAAAAACCCCGGGAGGCGTTGATGATCTCGGCGGCGGTAAACGCGGCAGGCATTAGTGGTGGTACTCCTTGAGGGATGCCAGGGCCTCTTCCCGGTCGTCGAAATGAATCTTTTTCTCACCCCAGATCTGGTAATCTTCGTGGCCTTTGCCGGCCACCAGCACCGCGTCGGACGGCTGTGCCAGGCTCACGGCCAGGTGGATGGCCTCCCGGCGGTCCGGCACCACCAGGTACCCCTGCTCCCCGCGCCGCGCCTCTGCCAGGCTCAACCGGGGAAACTTCATGGCCTCCAGACCGACTTCGATGTCCGAGATAATGGCCACCGCGTCCTCGGTGCGGGGATTGTCGCTGGTCACCACCAGCAGCTTGCTCCCCTGGGCCGCAGCCTGTCCCATGAGGGGCCTTTTGGTGCGGTCCCGATCGCCGCCGCATCCGAAAACCGTGATCAGCCGGGCAAAATTGAGGGTATTGAGCGCGGCCAA
>CAZLRL010000089.1:8102-8942 GCA_964561645.1 uncultured Desulfobacterales bacterium | reverse complement strand
GTGGCACAAGAAATGCAGTCTGAATAAAGTGTATATGAACCAAATAAGGTACCCACATCCCCCCCTTAATTGAAGTTCATATACCATTTTCTCCTTTCACCTTGACTGGCCGGGTTCCTCCCCCATCCGGCCAGTTGCATTTTGGGGCCTCACAGGCCCCATTTTTTTTCCGGCTCACCCCCGTCTCTTTGAGCCCTTTCCCGAGGTTTTTCTTGTCTCAAAAAAAACTTACGCCCCTCTAACCTTCCCCTAACAATCACCGATCAAAATTACTTAAAAAAAAAGGAAATACCAGATCGAGCAAAAAGGAGAGGTTCGATGAGAAAAGACGGGCTGTTATGGGTGGCTCTGGCCGTGGTCCTGTTGGTCGCGGCCCCGGCCATGGCCGAAGTATCCTTAAATGGTGCCGGGGCGACTTTTCCGGCACCGGTTTATACCCAATGGGCGTACCGGTACAATCAGGAAACCGGGGTAAAGGTAAATTATCAGGCCATTGGCTCCGGCGGCGGCATCGCCCAGATCAAGGCCAAAACTGTTGATTTCGGCGGCACCGATGCACCCCTGAAGCCGGAAGAATTAAAAGAGTATAGCATCTTTCAATTCCCCACGGTCATGGGGGGTGTCGTACCCGTCTATAACATCAAGGGTATGAAGTCCGGGGAGATCAAATTTGACGGCCCCACCCTGGCCAAAATTTTTATGGGCGACATTGCCAAATGGAATGATCCGGCCCTCCAAAAGCTGAACCCGGAGGCCAAGCTGCCGGACAAAAACATTACCGTGGTGCACCGCTCCGACGGCTCCGGCACCACCAATGTCTGGACCAGCTATTTAAGCCGG
>CAZLRL010000089.1:0-8092 GCA_964561645.1 uncultured Desulfobacterales bacterium | reverse complement strand
TTATCTTCACCTCCTATTTGGCCGCGGTATCACCGGATTTCAAGTCGAAGGTAGGCCCCGGCAAAGCGGTGAAGTGGCCCGGAAAAAACAGTGTGGGCGCCAAGGGCAACGCTGGTGTGGCTGGCCAGACCCAGAATATTGACGGCGCCATCGGCTACGTGGAATATGCTTACGCCCACCAGAACAAGATTCCCGTCATCTACATGAAGAACAAGGCCGGCAAGGTGGTCAAGCCGGACCTGGACGCCTTCCAGGCCGCGGCAGCCAATGCCGACTGGAAAAAGGCGCCTCCGGGGTTCAGCCTCATGATGATCGATCAGCCCGGAGAACAAAGCTGGCCGATTTGCGGCCTCACCTGGATCATGGTTTACAAAGACCAGCCTGACGCCGACAAAGGCAAGGCTATCCTTAAGTTCTTCGATTGGTGCTACAAGAACGGCGATGCCATGGCCAAGGAACTCCACTACGGACCCATGCCGGATAACGTGGTGGAGATGGTGCAAAAAGGCTGGGCCCAGGAAATCAAGTCCGGCGGCCAACCCCTCTGGCCATAACCCTCTCTTCCGGGGAGCCCCTGCCCGCCGGGGGCTTCCCTCCTTTTTAGTTCGCGAGGCCGACCTTGAAAGAGACAGTGTACGAGGAGGAAGCTGTTCCGGTGCCGGACCCGGTTTTCCCTACCGACCGGGCCAAATCCTCCGGGGGAGATCTTTACTTCCGCTGGCTGACCGCGCTCTGCGCCCTGGTGCTCCCCCTGATCATGATCGCCATCGGGTTGGCCCTGCTGTATTATTCCCTCCCGGCGCTGAGAAAGTTCGGACTCGGTTTCTTTTTCTCCACCGAATGGAACCCCGTCACCCAGGAGTTCGGCGCGCTCAGCAGTATTTACGGCACCCTGATGTCCACCCTTCTGGCCCTGCTCATCGCGGTGCCCCTGAGTCTGGCCATTGCTCTTTTCCTGGTGGAGCTGGCCCCGCCCAAAATCAGCCGCCCGGTGGGCACCATGATCGAACTGTTGGCCGCCATCCCCAGCATTATCTATGGCATGTGGGGCCTGTTCGTGTTCGCCCCTCTGATGGCCGCCTATGTCCAGCCCTGGCTCAAGACCTATGTGGGCTGGATTCCGGGCCTCGGCGCGCTCTTCCAGGGCCCGCCCATGGGCCTGGGCATGCTGACCGCGGGCCTTATCCTGGCCTTCATGGTGCTGCCCTTTACCTGCGCCATTACCCGGGATGTCTTTCAGATGGTGCCCCCGGTGGTCAAGGAGTCGGCCTACGGTCTGGGCGCCACCACCTGGGAGGTGACCTACAAAGTCACCATTCCCTACGGCCTGGTGGGCATCATCGGGGCCTTTTTCCTGGGGCTGGGCCGGGCCCTGGGGGAGACCATGGCCGTCACCTTTGTCATCGGCAATTCCCATAAGATCAACCTGGGCCTTTTTTATCCGGGGAACAGCATCGCCTCCTGCCTGGCCAACGAATTTGCCGAAGCCACGGAACTCATTTACCTCAGCTCCCTGATCTGCCTGGGCCTGGTGCTGTTTATTTTCACCTATCTGGTGCAGGTGGTGTCCCAAATGATGCTGCGCCGGATGTATCGGGCCTGGAGTGTGGGTTTATGAGCGGCACCATGAAACCCCGTCCGCCCAGGGGCCGCAGAGCCGTCAATTTGGTGGTCAACATCCTGGCGGTCATTTCTGCCACCCTCGGCATCTTTGCTCTGCTGTGGATTACCATCACCGTGTTGAGCAAGGGTTGGCAGGCCCTGAACCTGGATTTTTTCACCCAGATGCCCACTCCTCCCGGGGTCGAGGGCGGCGGTATGCTCAATGCCATAATGGGGACGCTCGTTCTCACCTTCATGGCCACCCTGGCAGCCGTGCCCCTGGGACTGCTGGGGGGCATTTTCCTGGCGGAGTTCGGCCAGGAATCCAAGGTGGCCGACAACAGCCGTTTTGCCGCCAACGTCCTCATGGGCATGCCTTCCATTATCGTGGGGGTGTTTGCCTATGCCGTCCTGGTGGTGACCCTGGGCAATTTTTCCGGTTACGCCGGCGCCTTCGCTCTCTTTGTCATCATGCTGCCGGTCATCATCCGCACCACCGAGGACATGCTGCGCCTGGTGCCCAATACTCTTCGGGAAGCGGCTCTGGCCCTGGGCTTTCCCCGCTGGAAAGCCACTTTGTTCATCGTGTTCCGGGCCGCCCGGGCCGGTCTGGTCACCGGGATTCTCCTGGCCGTGGCTCGGGTCAGCGGCGAAACCGCGCCCCTGTTGTTCACCGCGCTCAACAGTCCCTTCCAGCATTTCTTTTCCTGGAACCTGGGGCTGGACGAACCTTATCCCAACCTCACAGTCACCATCTTCGATTACGCCATGTCCCCCTACCCGGATTGGCAGGCCAAGGCTTGGGGCGCTTCACTGGTGATCACCGTGGGAATCCTTTTGTTGACCATTACTGCCCGCTGGCTGATCCGGGAGCGCAAAGCCTGATAAAAGAGGACCGATAATATGGACCACCAGAAGCCAACTCCTGAAATGGCGCCTTACTATGAGATAAAACAACCGGTAAGCAAGATTGTGGTGCGGAATTTAAATTTTCATTACGGGGCCATACAGGCCTTGTTTGACAACAATTTGGAGATTGCCCAGCACCGGGTCACTGCCATTATCGGTCCCTCGGGTTGCGGCAAATCCACCCACCTCAGGGCCTACAATCGTATTTACGAGCTTTATTCGGAACAACGGGCTGATGGGGAAATCTTGCTGGACGGGGACAATATCCTGGATACTTCTTTCGACCTGATGGATCTCAGAAGGCGCTGCGGCATGGTGTTCCAACGGCCGGTACCTTTTCCCTTGAGCATTTATGACAACATCGCCTTTGGGCTCAAGCAGCATTACCGGTTACGGAAAGGGGAAGTCGATGACCGGGTGGAGGAGGCCCTGCGGGCGGCCGCGCTCTGGGATGAAGTCAAGGACCACTTGCACCGGCCCGGCACCTCCCTTTCCGGGGGCCAGCAGCAGCGCCTGTGCATCGCCCGCACCGTGGTGGTCAAACCCGAGGTCATTTTGCTGGATGAGCCCTGCTCGGCCATTGACCCGGTGAGCACCCTGAAAATCGAGGACACGATCCTGGAATTAAAAAATCAGTATACTATTGTCATCGTCACCCATAATATGCAGCAGGCCCAGCGCCTGGCGGATTTCACCACCTATTTTTACCGGGGTTATATACTTGATTTTGGCCCCACTGTTGATATCTTCAATAAATACTCCCTGATGGATGATGTGCCCCGCGCCGAGCATTTGGATACGGTGCTCCAGGAGAAACTGGAATTACCCCCAACCGTATCTTGAGAAGAAATTTTTTAAGGACAACACACGGAAATGATTATGCAAGTGCCTAAAGAAGCTCCCCAGGTCGTTAAGGAGGATTCCGGTATGGTGGAATCCGAAGCCGTCCTGGCGAGTTTTGGGCTCACCAGCAAGATCGCCACCCGGCACCTGGATTTTTATTACGGCGAGCAGCAGGCCCTGTTTGACAACAACCTGGATATCGCCTTGAACCGGGTTACGGCCATCATCGGTCCCTCGGGATGCGGTAAATCCACCCACATCCGGGTTTATAACCGGATTTTCTCCATGTACCGGGACCAACGGGCTGAGGGGCAGGTCTTTTTGGACGATGAGAACATCCTGGACCCTGACTACGACATCATGGAGCTGCGCCGCAAAGTGGGGATGATTTTCCAGAAGCCCACCCCCTTTCCCATGAGCGTCTTTGACAACGTGGCCTATGGCTTGAAGCTCCATTACAGCCTATCCAAGCGGGAAATGACCGAGCGGGTGGAGGAGGCCCTGCGCCGGGCCGCGTTGTGGGATGAAATCAAGGACCACCTGAGCCGCCCCGGCACCGCCCTGTCCGGCGGTCAGCAGCAGCGCCTCTGTATTGCCCGCACCCTGGTGGTGGAACCGGAGGTCATCCTCATGGACGAGCCCTGTTCGGCCATCGACCCCATCGGCACGGCCAAGATCGAGGAGCTGATCCAGGAACTGAAAGACACCTACACCTTTGTCATCGTCACCCACAACATGCAGCAGGCGGCCCGGGTGTCTGATTTTACGGCATTTTTTTATCACGGACACATCGTGGAATTCGGCCCCACCGAGCAGATTTTCACCAACCCCAGAAACCGGCAGACCGAAGAGTATATTACCGGGCGCTTCGGCTAGTGCCCCCTTCCCTTCCAGCAACCACCGGAAATCTCCTTGACGGCTTGGGGTTGATTCACTATCATCCCTACTGAAGTTGTTGTAACCGCCCAACCGGCCTGATTGCCGGGATTTTCGGGACCGCCGCCATGACCTCCGCCACCAAAAAACGCTCTGAGACCATCGGCCAGCCCCCCGGCGCCCTGGTCTACATGGGGGACAAATCCGACAAAGAAGTGGAGATTACCATCTCCACTTACACCCCTGAGAAGTATAGCGAAACGGTGACCCAGTCGTTGCGCGAGGGCGACCTTGCCCGGCCGGACTCTCAGATCATCTGGATCAATATCAACGGCTTGCACCGGGTTAAGGACCTGGCCTACCTGGGGCAATGTTTCCACTTACATCCCCTGGTCCTGGAAGACATTGTCCATACGGATCAACGGCCCAAGCTGGAGGAATTCGGCTCCTACCTCTTTTTTATCGTCAAGATGCTGCGGCTGGATGGCATGGAGGTGAACTCCGAGCAGGTCAGCATTATTCTGGGGGATCATTTTGTCATCTCCCTGCATGAACACGAAGAAGACATTTTCGCGCCCGTGCGCCAGCGGCTTCAGGCGGGCACCGGCCGCATCCGGGGAGCGGGCGCGGATTATCTGGCCTACGCCCTCCTGGACCTCATCGTGGACCATTACTTCCTCATCCTGGAGACTCTGGGGGAGAGGATCGAAGACATCGAGGGGGAACTGCTGGACCGACCCACCTCGGACACCCTCAGCCAGATTCACCGTCTGAAGCGGGACACCATCATGATGCGCCGGGCCGTCTGGCCTCTGCGGGAGGTGGTCAGCCGCCTGGAGCGCAGCGACTCGCCCTTTGTTCAAGACCACACCCTGCTGTACCTGAAAGACGCCTACGACCACGTCACCATGGTCATCGACAGCATCGAGACCTATCGGGACATTCTGGGGGGCATGCTGGACATCTATCTCTCCGGCGTCAGCAATCGCTTGAACGAAGTCATGATGGTCCTGACCATCATGGCCACCATCTTCATTCCCCTGACCTTCATCGCCGGGGTTTATGGCATGAATTTCCGCTATATGCCCGAGCTGGAGTGGCGCTGGGGGTATCTTGCCGTGTTGGCCGGCATGGCGTTGCTGGCCGTGACCATGCTGCTGTATTTCTGGAAAAAAGGGTGGATCGGCTGGAGACGGCCCAACCCTGTTCCATTGCCCAGCCTTGACTTGAAGAAACCGCGCCCTTAACTTGATATTGTTGCAGATAGTATTTGAAAAAGGGCCAAGCTCACCGGACCCCGATCCCCCCTTCTCAATCTTCTTTTCCTGTTCGCCGGGACAGTTCAGGGACCTTGGACCGAGGAAACAAGTACCTTGACCGGGAGCACAGGCATCTTGCCGGTGTACAGGCTCAAAGCTTTTTCTTCCAAAGCTTGGGATTATAGAGGCAACCACTGGTTTCCCGCCTCTCCCCCGGGCTTTTCAACTTGTCAGACACCACAATCACCAAGGAGGAAACCATGGCGGTAAAAATCGGCAAACCGGCTCCTGACTTTGAAACCACCGCGTTTCATCAGGGAGAGATCATCAAAGTGAAGCTTTCGGATTACCGGGGCAAATGGGTGATGCTGTATTTTTATCCCGGTGATTTCACCTTTGTGTGCCCCACCGAACTGACGGCCGTGGCCCAAAGATATCAAAGTCTCCAGGAATTGGGCGCCGAGGTGCTGGCCATCAGCGTGGACAGCCCTTATACCCACAAGGCCTGGCAGGAGGTGGAACTTTCCAAGATGGTGGAAGGGGGCCTGCCCTATCCCATGTTGTCCGACGTGGGGGGCGACGTCGGCAAATTGTAAGGCGTGTTTGACGAGGACTACAAGGTGGATGTGCGGGGCAGTTTTCTCATCGACCCGGACGGCAATCTCCAGGCCATGGAGGTGCTGGCGCCGGCCATCGGGCGCAACGCCGCGGAAATGCTGCGCCAGGTGAAGGCCTGTGCTTATGTGCGGGATTCGGGCGGCAAAGAAGCCACGCCCGCGGGGTGGGAACCGGGCAAACAGACCCTGACCCCGGAACCGGGACTGTCAGGCAAGGTCTGTGAAATCTGGGCCCCGGAGGCGGTCTGACCCCGGAGGTAAGCTGCTTGTGTTGATTTTTAGGGGACCTGGAAGCTCCTGGGAGTTTGCAGGTCCTTTTTTCATGAATGTTTTCGATTTCTGTTAGTCACCTAAAATCCTGAGCATGTAGGGTGCGTCTTACGCACCATGATTTGTCTGAAATCATGCAGGGTACGTTTTTGCGCGCCACAAATTTCTCCTTGAAAAAACCCCTTCATTCAGAAGAAAGCGCCACTTTGGACCACGGCCAGGTGAGGACACCTGTGCCAGTGGAAATTTTCTTATTTTTTAACTCGTTCCCAAGCTCCCGCTGTGGAACGCACTTGGACCCAAAGCTCCTGCTTTGGCAACCGGAGGGCAGCCTACCTTGCTAAACAGGCGAACCCTCTATAGAGGAGCAACCTTTAACGAGGCCAATTGCCTTTTTGCCGATCACTGATCACTGATCTCTGATCACTGAACCCCCGGCTTCACCAGGGGCACGAAGCGGACGGGCAGGCGGTCTTCCTCCTTCAATTCGCCCTTTACCTTACGCAGGCGCAGAAGATATTGCAAGCTGCCGGAGTCTCCCACCGGAATGACCAGGCGGCCACCCTCGGCGAGCTGCTCTTTTAAGGCCGGGGGCACTTGGGGCGCGGTGGCGGTGACCAGGATGGCGTCGAAGGGAGCCTCTGCGGGCCAGCCCTGGTAGCCGTCGCCGGTGCGCACCTGGACCTGGCCATAGCCCAGGGCCTGGAGGCGCTTGGCGGCCGCGGCGGCCAATCCCGGTTTCAGCTCGATGCTGAACACCCGGTCGGTGATCTCAGCCAGGACCGCGGCCTGATAGCCGGAGCCGGTGCCCACCTCCAGCACTTTGTCTCCGGGCTTGATTTCGGCCCATTGGGTCATCAGGGCCACGATATAAGGTTGGGAGATGGTCTGGCCCGAGCCGATGGGCAAGGGGTGGTCATTATAGGCCAGCGGGGCAAGATGATCCGGCACGAAGCGGTGGCGGGGTACGGCGCGCATCGCGGCCAGCACCCGGATGTCGGTGATGTCCCGGCCCTGGAGCTGCTGGGCCACCATGCGCTGTCGCTCCAGAGCATACTGATCTTCCCCGCGGGCCGCGGCCACTTGCCCGAGACCCACGAGGAATAGAAGCAAAAGCCCAAAGCACCGGATGATTTTACGACTCATAGCAAGATGCCTTCAAATTGGAATTTTCCTAAGGGGCGCAATTTATTGCCTCCGAAACGCCGGCGGGCGTGATAAATCACGCCCCTACAACGGTTATTTTCCGATGGTAACTTGGTATTATAGTTGCCTCAAATCAGTAAAACGTAGGGTGGGCACTGCCCACCATAATTTAAGCCAGGAAACCGGCTGTGTCAGATCGGCGTTCGTTACAAAAGTTTTACCTCACAGGTTTCAACCTGTGCGGAGGTCTGCTGCGGTAGCGGTACCATTACCTGATTTGGTAAACTTTTTACAGTAGCCCGGGCATCCTGCCCGGGCCCCACAGGCTGGAAGCCTGTGCTCCCGTTAATCTTGGGGTTGGGGTTACTAACCATAGAGTTCGCTTTTCTTCCGGGCCAGCCGCGGGGCCACGTCCTTAAGATAAGCCCCTTTTTCGATCCTGTCCACCCAGGCCGCAGGCAGGGGGCTGAGGCCCAGATAAGCCCCGCTGATGCCGCCGGCGAGCGCGGCCAGGGAATCGGCAGCGCCGCTGGTGTTGGCGGCCAGGCGCACCGCGGCCGGATAATCCCG
>CAZLRL010000088.1:0-9006 GCA_964561645.1 uncultured Desulfobacterales bacterium | reverse complement strand
AACCGGGGTTCCTGTTCCAGGGCCCGGGCCACAGTCATTTTCATCTGCTCGGGCACCAGCTTGGCGATTTTGTCCACTTCGGCGTAGGGCACCTCCAGGGCCCGGCCCACATCCCGGATGACCTGGCGGGTTTTCATGCTGCCGAAGGTGGTGATCTGGGCCACGTTCTCCCAGCCGTAGGTCTTGGCCACGTATTGCAGAATCTCCCCCCGGCGCTCATAGCAGAAGTCCATGTCGATGTCGGGAGGGCTCAGGCGCTCGGGATTGAGGAAGCGCTCGAAGATGAGGCCGTAATCCAAGGGATCGAGGTCGGTGATGCCCAGACTGTAGGCCACCAGACTGCCGGCCGCCGAACCCCGGCCCGGTCCCACGGGGATCTTTTTTTTGCGGGCATAGTTGACGATATCCGCCACCACCAGAAAGTAGCCCGCAAAGCCCATCTTGCTCAGGCATTCCAATTCATAGTCCAGGCGCGGCTGATAATGCGCCTGCGAGCGGCTGGAGGGCGGCCGGGCTTGCAGACGTTTTTGTAACCCCTCCCGGGCCTGGCGGCTCAGGGACTCCTCCATGGATTCCCCGGACAATCCCGGGAAGACCGGAAAGCGGAAGGTGCCCAGGTCCAGGGTGACGTCGCAGCGATCGGCAATTTCCCGGGTGCGGGCCAGAAGCTCGGGGTGGGGGAAGTCCCGGGCCATGTCCTCGGGACTCTTGAAATAGAGCTGGTCGGTGCCGAACTGCATGCGCCCCGAGGTGTTGACGGTCTTGCCGGTCTGGATGCACAGTAGCACGTCGTGGGCCCGGGAGTCCTCCGGGGTGAGATAATGGCAATCGTTGGTGGCCACCAGGGGCAGGCCCCAACGGGGCGCATACTCCAAAAGCGCCGCGTTCACCCTGGCCTGCTCGGGGAGGCCGTTGGCCTGGGCTTCCAGGTAGAAGCGGTCCGGAAAAATTTCGGCGTATTCCCGGGCCGCGGTTTCGGCGCTTTTCAGATCATCGGCCGAGATATGATGGGCCACCTCGCCGTGCAGACAGGAAGACAGCGCGATGAGGCCGCGGTTCAGTTCCTGCAAGAGTTCCTTGTCCACCCGGGGCTTGTAGTAAAAACCTTCCAGATTGGCCAGGGTGACCAGGCGCACCAGATTATGGTAGCCTTCCTGGTCCATGGCCAGCACCACCAGATGATGGTGATCGGCCTTGCCCTTGCGGTCGTGGCGGCTTTGGTGGGCCACGTAGAGTTCACAGCCCAACAGGGGCTTGATCCCGGCACCCCGCATCTTTTCATAAAAATCCAGGACCCCGAAAAGATTGCCGTGGTCGGTGATGGCCACCGCGGGCATCTCCAGCTCCTGGACCCGGCGCACCAGATCATCGAGGCGGATCGCCCCGTCCAGCAGGCTGTAGGCGGTGTGAACGTGCAGGTGGACAAACTCGGACGGCGCCATGAATTCCCTTTCTGTCCGCAGCTACGAACGAGGACTGGTTTCATCTTATACTAGAAGGCGGGGCCCCAGCAAGCGGGTCGAGGCCTTCACCACCAAAGTTCGATGACAGAGGGGAGGAAAGACCCCGAGCAGTCTCTCATGAGCCTATGGATGGTCAAAAATCACCCCAATGCCTGGTGGCACAGGCGTCCTCACTTGGGCGGGGTGAGGTTAGCGATGCCCTCCAAATAGTTTTTTACTCCTATATATGGCGCGTATAACGCACCCTGAACTAATGAACCTGGGGCTTGTTGAGAACTGAAAAATCGGTGGGGCGGGCCTCTGTGCCCGTCCGACATTTTATTGCGGCGGGCGAGATGCCCATCCTGCCTTTGGTTCAAAGCCCTCCTTGACACCTTCCGGTGGGAGTGGGTATAAGGAACCAGGAGGACCACCCTGATGCCCCCCCGGGTTCTTTATCTCCTGGACTTCAGTTCCTATATTTACCGGGCTTTTCACGCCATCCGCGGCCTGACCAACTCCCAGGGCTTTCCCACCAACGCCGCGTTCGGCGTCACCAATATGCTCCTCAAGGTCCTCCGGGAACGCCAACCCCAGTATCTGGCCCTGGCCGTCGATTCCAAAGCCCCAACCTTCCGGCACCGGGAATATCCGGACTACAAAGCCCACCGGCCCTCCATGCCCGAGGAGCTGGTCATGCAGCTGCCCTACATCCAAAAAATCATCCAGGGATTGAACCTGCCGACCCTGGAAAAGGAGGGCTTCGAAGCCGACGACCTCATTGCCACCCTGGTGCGGCGGGCCCGGGACCAGGGCTTCGAAGTGGTGATCCTGTCAGGGGACAAAGACCTGTTGCCCCTGGTCCAGGAAGGGGTCACCATGTGGGACCCCATGAAAGACAAGCGCTTCGACCCGGACACCATCCGGGAACAATATGGCCTGGCCCCCGAGGAACTGGTGGAGGTCAAGGCCCTGGCCGGAGACACCAGCGACAATATCCCCGGAGTGCCGGGCATCGGGGAAAAAACCGCGCTTAAGCTCATCAGCCGTTTCCACACCCTGGAAAACCTGCTTGCCCACTTGGAAGACGTCAAAGAAAAAAAGCTGCGCAGCAAACTGACCGAACATGCCGACCAGGCCCGCCTCAGCCACCGGCTGGTGGTGCTGGAGGACGATGTGCCCCTCGAGGCGGATCTGGAGAACCTGCGTCCCGGCCCGCCGGACCCCGAGGCCCTGCGGCCTTTATTTCAGGAGCTCGAATTTTCCAAGTTCAACCAGGAATTGGGCTTCAATGCCGCCCCGGCCGGAGATTATCAGCTGGTTCAGGACCGGGCCGCCCTGGAACAGGTGGCTGCGACCCTGCAAGACAACCAGGAAGCAGGCGTGTTTTTCCTTTGGGGAGAGCAGCACCCCGTCATGGCCGCGCTAGGCGGTGTCGCCTTCGCCTGGCAGCCCGGGGTCGGAGCCTATGTGCCTTTCGACGGCGAACTGAGGCCCGAGACCATCTGGCAGGTCCTGGGGCCGGTGTTTCAGGACCCCGGCATTGTAAAAATGAGCTCGGATCTGAAGGCGCTGCTCCAAATTTGCGCCCGCTTCGCGCCGGAACCGGCCGGGGTCCGCGGGGATATCCTGCTCGGGTCCTATCTGCTCAATCCGGCCCGCTATGATCAAACCCTGGAAAATGTGGCCTCGCATTACCTGGGGCTGAACCTGCCCGGGCCCCGGGAACTGGCCGGCCGGCCCACGGCGCCCCTGGCCCTGCCCCCGGAGTTGGCCAGGCAGTATGCCGGTCAGCGGGCCTCGGCCATCCTGCAGGTCTGGCCCCGCCTGGAAGCGGAACTGGACCAGGAAGGCCTCCTGCCCCTCTACCAGGACCTGGAACTCCCCCTGCTGGCGGTGCTGGCCCGCATGGAGACCCGGGGCATCGGGGTGGACCGGGATTTTCTCAGCCGCTTCGGCCGGGAACTGGAAAGCGACATGCAGCGCCTGGAAAAGGAAATTTACGCCGACGCGGGAGAAACTTTCCTGATTCAATCCCCCCAGCAGCTGGGGCGCATCCTGTTTGAGAAATTACAATTGACCCCCCAGAAAAAGACCAAGGGCAAGACCGGGTATTCCACGGACATGGAGGTGCTGCAAAGCCTGTCCGACGAGGCCCCCATCGCGGCCAAGGTCCTGTCCTACCGCAGCCTGGGCAAGCTCAAAGCCACCTATGTGGACGCGCTCTTGAAACTGATCAATCCGCAAACCGGGCGGATTCACACCACCTTTGTCCAATCCGCCGCGGCCACCGGCCGCCTGTCCAGCCGGGATCCCAATCTCCAGAACATCCCCATCCGGGGCGAAATGGGAGCCCAGCTCCGCCAGGCCTTTGTGGCCGACCCGGGACAGGTCTTTTTGAGCGCCGACTACTCCCAGATGGAGTTGCGGCTGCTGGCGCATTTTTCCGAAGATCCGCTTCTTTTGCAGGCCTTCCAGGAGGGCCGGGATATTCACCGCCAGACCGCGGCCGAGGTCTTCAACCTTCATCCGGAGTTGGTCTCCCCGGACATGCGCCGCCAGGCCAAGGTCATCAATTTCGGCATTGTCTACGGCATGAGCGCCTTCGGCCTGGCCAAACAGCTAAAGATCGGCAACCGCCTCTCCCAGGGGTTCATCGAGCGCTATTTTGCCCGCCATCCCCGGGTCAAGGCTTACCTGGACCACACCCTGGACGAGGCCCGGCAGCGGGGCTGGGTGACCACCTTGCTGGGCCGCCGCCGCCAGTTCCCCCAAATCAAAAGCAGCAATCGCCTGGTGCGCCAGGAAGCGGAGCGGGCCGCGGTGAACACTCCCCTGCAGGGGTCGGCCGCGGATATTATTAAAAAGGCCATGCTGGAGGTGGAAAGGACCCTGGCCCGATCGGGCCTGACGGGCCACATGCTCCTCCAAATTCATGACGAATTGCTGTTAGAAGTGCCCCAAAAAGAACTGGCCGCCACTGCCAAAGTGGTGCGTCAGGCCATGGAAGGGGTGGTAAGTCTTAAAATTCCTCTGGTTGTGGACCTAAGTGCCGGTCCTAATTGGGGAGAAATGGCGCGCTGGAAAAATTACCCTTAAGAAAATAACTTACTGATATTCCTGTATTATTATTTAAAAATAACGGTAATCCTTCATTGTCCTAAAAAGACTTAGCGAAAAAAAATTCATTGGAGGCCATAATTTTTCTTGATATTTTACTTCCCCTGATATTAAATTAGTGCAGCTTTATGAACCCTTAAACCATTCCTTACGAAAAGGGGGGATAAATGATGAGGAAAGCTTTGGTAAAGAAGGGTTTTGCTCTGGCGATTCTCCTGGCGTTTGTGCTCGCCATGGGAGCAGGCTGCTGCGGCACCTGCAAGAAGTACGCGGAAGAGGGAAAATCCTTCGCCGACCAGGCAGCAGCTGCGGCTGCCAAGGCCGACCAGGCGGCGCGGAACGCGGAGATGGCAGCTGCGGATGCCAAGGCTTCGGCTGACAAGGCTGAAGCGGCGGCCGATCGGGCTGAAGCGGCGGCGGCTAAGGCTGAAGCCTGCTTGATGACGAAAATGCGGAAGTAAGCACCTGGAGCCAAAGAATAGAGTGGAGATTAAATCTCTCTCTGAAAGGGGGTAATCGATGAGGAAGCCGTTACTGAAAAAAGGCTTTGCATTCGCGCTCCTCGCGGTCTTTGCCCTGGTGCTGGGAGGCGCTGGCTGTTGCCAGAAGTGGATTGATCAGTGCACCATGTACAAGGATCAAGCCAAAGCCTCTTTCGAACGGGCACAAGCTTCCGAAATTAAGGCGGAAGCCGCTGCCAAGGACGCCCAGGTACCCGTGCCGAGGGCCGCGGCTGCAGCCAACAAGGCTGAAGCTGCTGCGGCTCGTGCGGAAGATGCGGCCGCCAAGACATGCGCGATGGTCACTTACAAAAGAAGATAGCACCTTTAAATTGGGCTTAAGCCCGAGCGCGCTTTTTGCCAGAGGGTGTGGAAAGCTTTTCATAAGCCGCCACACCCTCTGGTCTTTTTAGGGCCGACTTATCCTGCCGTTGGGCTCCCGTCGGCTGATGTCCTCCGGCATACCGGTACTTTCCTCCACCGTCTGCATCACCCGCTCCATATCCACCAGACCCGTCAGCCCCCGGCTTTCCAGCAGGTTCAGGACGTGAAAGATCATGGAGCGAATCTTGAAGTAATAATCCTCGTGCACCGACAGAAAAACCCGGCCGTTCCGGAAACCCACCAGGGCCGGTTCGTAGATATAGGTCACTGTGGTGCCCACCGGCACCAGGGGGAAGAGTTTTCTGATGTGTTCCGGATACATGCGGGTGCAGCCGTGGCTCACCAGGCGTCCGACGCCCCAGGGCATGGCAGTGCCGTGAATGCCGTAGTCCCCCCAGGACAGGGTGAGCTTGCGGTCCCCCATAGGATTGTCCGGCCCGGGAGGCATAACCGCCATGCCGTATTTCGCCTGCAGAGATTTGGGGATGTGCCAGGCGGGATTCACTTTTTTGTTTACCACCGTGAAATTCCCTGACGGAGTCTTGAAATCCAAAACTCCCATGCCGATGGGAAAGGTATACACTTCGGTGCCGTTTTTCACGAAATAATAGAGGCGCATGGCCCCGGTATTGACGATGAGTTGGCGGCCCTGGGGGTTGGGCACCACCCACAGGGTGGGAATGGCAATTTCGGTGCCCACCGGGAGGATGAAAGGGTCCCAATCCCGGTGCAGCATCCCGAGGGAGTTGTAGCCCAACCCGTAATCCCGGGCGATTTCCAGGAGGGTTTCCCCTTTTTGGATGACATGGGGCTGCAGCGAGCCCGCGACGGTCTCAGCCGCCGGGTCGATACCGGTGGTGCTGGTGGGAAATTTGACTGGAAAGGGGCCCGCGGCCAACGCCGGCGCCGCCGCGGCTCCGACCATCAGCAAGGTAAGAATCAACGCAACAAAACGCATAAACACAATCCTCTTAGCGCTTCCAGGGCTTGAGACTGGAAGCATACGGGGGTTGGGCAAGGCCTTTTTCCGTAATGATCCCCGAGATCAGCTCGTTGGGGGTGACATCAAAGGCCAGATTCAGGGCCTGGGCCTCCAGGGGCGCCACTTTTTGTCCGTACAGCCCGGTTACTTCGTCCGGGTTGCGCTCTTCCACCGGGATCTGGCTGCCGTCGGTCAGGGTGAAATCAAAAGTGGACAGAGGCGCGGCCACATAAAAGGGGATGCCGTGGTGCCGGGCCAAGACCGCCAGGCTGTAGGTGCCGATTTTGTTGGCCGTGTCGCCGTTGCCCGCAATGCGGTCCGCCCCCAGAATAACCAGGTCCACCCGGCCCTGGTGCATCAGGGTGGCCGCGGCGCCATCCGGGATCAGGGTGTAGGGGATGCCGAGCTTGCCCAATTCCCAGGTGGTCAGGCGGGCGCCTTGCAAGAGCGGCCGGGTTTCGTCCACCCAGACCGAAAAGCGCTTGCCTGCTTCCCAGGCGGCGCGCATCACCCCCAGGGCGGTGCCGTAGGCCCCGGTGGCCAAAGCCCCGGTGTTGCAATGCGTCAGTACCCGGTGCCCTTCATGGATAACCACCTGGCCCTGCTGGGCCAGGTGCCGGTTGGTGGTGTCATCCTCCTTGAGCATGGTTTGGGCCTCCGCCACCAGCCGTTGTTTCACATCCGTCACGGGCGCGGCCGCATGCTCCTGGGCCACCCGCTGCATGCGGTCCAGGGCCCAAAAGAGGTTCACCGCGGTGGGCCGGGCCGCGGCGATTTCCCGGCAGATATAGGTAAATTGGATTTGGAACTCTCGGGGATCTTCGGTTGACAAGGCCAAGGCTCCCAGGGCCGCGCCCATGGCCGCGGCCACCCCGATGGCCGGGGCCCCGCGGATGGCCAGGGTGCGGATGGCCTCGATAATGTCGTGGTAATCGGTGATGTCGAGATACAGCTCTTCCTGGGGCAGGAGCCGCTGGTCCAGGAGGCGCACTTTGTTGTCATCCCAGCAGATGCTGCAATAGGGGATCATAGGATTCTCCGCTGTGAGGATAAACAAGAAAATTTACTGGTGGGGCAGGGTGATAGGGCGGATTACTACACCACCCCCATTTCCTCCCCCACGACGCTACAAATAAAAGTAGCACGAGCATCTCGCCCGTGCAATAGGGCTAAAAGACGTGACCTAACTGCTCACAGCTTCAAAAGAACTCTAGCAAACAAAAAATAATATCATTCTGAGGGAGCGCCGCGACCGAAGAATCTAAATCCTTCGCTGCGCTCAGGATGACAGAGGACTGTAAAGCGGGAAAGCGAAGCGCCTCCCGCCTTTTGCATCTACCCGAGGGCAAGATGCCCATGATACCGGCCTCTCTGACAAGAAAGCGGGAGCACAGGCTTCCAGCCTGTGAAAGGAAAGGCAGAATGCCTGTTCTCCCGGTCAAAATTGTAGGGTGGGCTCTGCCCACCGAAATGTGCGGACCCTGAGCGCGTTTTCGTGGAGTAAATTTTGGTGGCACAGGTTTTCAACTATGCCGGTGCAGTCGTTAAAGCCTGCGGCTACCTTGAGACCGTAGGGCGGGAAAGCGAAGCGCATCCCGCCTTCGGAAGTTTTCAGCCTGTCCCGGCGCAAGCTCTGTTCCGCGGCTACCTTGAGCTTATAACCTTCAGGATCGCAGGCCGGGTTTTACGCCAACAACTTCCGAAAGATTTCATTGGCCAACTGCGGGTTGGCCTGGCCCTTGGTCTGCCGCATCAACTGGCCCACGAAAAAGCCCAGGACCTTGGTCTTGCCGGCCTTATATTCCGCCACTTCCTTGGGGTGGGCTGCCAGGATTTCCTGGGCCTGGGCCTCCAACTCCCCGGCGTCGCTGATCTGGGCCAGACCCTTTTCCTGTATGACTTCCTCGGGGTCATGGCCGGTCTCAATCATTTCTTCGAACACCGTTTTGGCGATCTTGCCGCTGATCGTACCCTTATCCACCAGGGCCAGCAGGCGCCCTATATTCTGGGGGCTCACCTTGAGCGCGGCGATGCCGGTGTCTTCCTTTTTAAGCTCCCGCATGACCTCGCCCATGACCCAGTTGCTCACCTGCTTGGGGTGGGGAAACAATTTAATGGTCGCCTCGAAATAGTCGGCCAGGGCCTTGTCGCCGGTCAGCACCTCGGCGTCGTACGCGGGCAGGCCCAGTTCGGTTTGGAAGCGCGAGGCGCGCGCTGCGGGTAGCTCCGGCAGGCTGCGGCGCAGCTCCTCCTGCCACTCCGGGTCGATGCGCACCGGCATCAGGTCGGGGTCGGGAAAATAGCGGTAATCGTGGGCCTCTTCTTTGCCCCGCATGGAAAAGGTCTTGCCCTGGTTGGCATCCCACAGGCGGGTTTCCTGGACGATCTCCCGCCCTTCGGAAAGCAGCGCCCGCTGCCGCCGAATTTCATACTCCAGGGCCTGGCGCACGAAGCGGAAGGAGTTCATGTTCTTGAGTTCGGTCTTGACGCCGAACTCGGCCGCGCCCACGGGCCTCAGCGAAATATTGGCGTCGCACCGCAAAGAGCCCTCTTCCATGTTGCCGTCGCAAATCTCCAA
>CAZLRL010000087.1:0-9055 GCA_964561645.1 uncultured Desulfobacterales bacterium | reverse complement strand
TCCAGGGCATTGTCCACCTTCATGATTTGTTGGGGCGGGGGAGGTTCAGGTTTACTACATAAAATCTAAGGTGGATGGAAAAATGAAAAAACTGGGAGAGGAAGATTTTAAAATACTGATAGAATACAAAGACTATATGAATGTTGATCAAATACTCAGCATACTTGATTCTATTGATTCTTTATACCGGATTTTATATAGATACAAATTCAAATTAGCATATAATTACCCTTTGAAAGAAGATAAAAAGCTTCGCTTAACTAAGTTGAGTTCCGAAAAGAGCTTTGAATTTCTTTTTCAAAGTGTTTTTTATCAAAAATTAGACATTTTTTTCATTCTCTATGCATTATTTAATATTATAAAACAAATTCCTATAATTAGAAAAAATTGGCATGAAGGATCAGTTGCTAAATGGAAATCAAAAAATCAAAAGTTATTATTCAAGGAAAAAGTAAAAAATGTCGCAAAAGAAGATTCTAATTTTGCAAATTATCCAGACAAGTTATTGGAAAGATTAATAAATATTTTAATGAAAATATATTATACCTTAGAATCAAACAACATAACAACCTTTAAAGTAAATGATGAGGAAATTTATAAACAAGAAAAATCTTCTGAAGTTGAAAATGATGAAGAAGATGATGAAGAATAGTTAAAACTTTTTTCTGATGGGGCGGCCGTCTCTGGCCGCCCAACGTCCTGGCGGGCACGGAGGCCCGCCCCACCAAAATTTTCCAGAGCCCGAGGCTCATGAGCGCCTATTGTAACTCGTTCCCAAGCTCCTGCTTGGGAACGTAGAATGTCCCCCAGCTCTGCTGGGGGACCGTTTGTGGTTAGGATTACAGATTCCACTCTGAATTCGGATGCTTTTTTGCCAAACAGGAGTTGGCGGAAAAGTGGGTCCCCCAAGCGGGAGCTTGGGAACCGGTATATAAAATGTAGCCGCAAGCTTTAGCTGGCGAAAAAAATTCCAAGAATGAACGCAGGCTAAAGCCTGCGGCTACACAAGATGGTTCCTGCCGCCAAGCCGGAGCTTGGCAACCAGGACAGATTAATCAGAATAGATAAAGAATTTTCCTAACAACCATGCCTTCCCCTGAAGAAACCCTGCCCCCCGAAGGGCTGATCATCGACCTGGTGACGCCCCTGACCCCGGCCGGCGATCTGGACGCGGCCGGCCTCTCCCGCCTGGCGGAGCGGGCCGCGGCGGTCGCGGACGCCCTGCTGGTGGGCGGACCGGAGGCCGGCGAAGGCCTGGCCCTGCCCGACGACCTCAGGATCAACCTGATGACCCAGGCCCTCACCGCGCTGCAAGGGCGCCGGCCCCTTTTTGCCTGCATTACCGCCGAAACCCCCGAAGAAACCCGGGCCATGGCCCGGGCGGTCCGGAAGGTTATCGACGGCCTTGAGTATGGCGGGCAGGTATTTTTGGCCGACCTGCCGCTATGGTACCACAGCAATCGCGGCCTGCCCCAGTTCTATGAGAAATTGCTGGATGAAACGGGCCTGCCCCTGATTCTCCTGAACCTGCCCGAAGTGGTGGTGCAGCGGGCTTTTCTTTTCAAACACCGGAACCTCCGCACCCACGTAGTCAAGAAATTGGCCGATTTGCCGATGATAATGGGGATGATTTATCAAGGGGAAATGCGCCGCTTCCTTAATTACCACCTGGCCGCGGTGGCCCGGCCCACCTTCTTCTTTTATGAAGCCGATGAGCATCGCTTTCTCACCCGCCCCGGAGCCTGGGGCGTGGTTTCCGCGGGGGCCCAGCTGTATCCGGAGGCCTGGCAGCGGGTGACCCAGGCCTGCCTGCATCCGGAAGATATCGCCCAGGATTTTGATGCCCGGCACCAACTCTGGCAGGAGTCCAGCCGGCTGACAAACCTGGCCGGACTGTACCGCCCCGCGCCCGCTCCGCTCCTGAAGGCCGCTCTCATGGCCCAGGGCATACTCGCCAGTGATGCCGCGGCTCCGGGCACACCTATGCCGCCTCCGCCCCAGAAGCAAAAGCTGTTGAATTTTCCCGCAGTTGTTTCCTAAGTATCTTTTAATAAGGAGGTTTTCATGCGAAACTTTCTGGTTTGGCTGGTGTGCAGCGTAATGGTGTTGATGTTCCTGGCTTTCGGCCTGCCCACGGCCACGTGTCAGGCCCAAACCCAGGTGCAAAAGTTGATGGATCAGGGCACCAAGCAGATGCAAAACCAAAAGTATGATCAGGCCATTGCCACCTTTAAAAATGCCCTGAAAGAGGAGCCCAAGTCCGCGGCCCTGTATAATCTCCTGGGCATGGCCTACCGCTTCAAGTACAATCAGGTGCGCAACCAGAAACTCAAGCAGCAGGAAATCGAGGCGTTCAAAAAAGCCATCGAGATCGATCCCAATTATTGGGTGGCCCTCATCAACCTGGGCGCCACGTATTACCACCAGGGGGACAAAGCCAAGGCCGCGCCCCTGTTCCAAAAAGCCCTGGAACTGAACCCCGACCATCCGGAAAAGGCACAACTGGAGAAAATGATCCAGGAAGGTAAGAAAAAATAATGAGAACGAGTATTATTACGGTCCTGGGCCTCGTGCTGGCCCTGAATCTGGGTGCCGCCCAGGCCCAGGAGCCCTCCGGAAAAAACCTGGTGCAGCGCCTCGGCTGCCATGGCTGTCATTCCCTGGACGGCAAGGGCGGCGACCGGGGCCCCGCCTGGGACGGGATGGGACAGCGCCTGGGCTCCGAGGCCATCAGGGAGCAGATTGTTTCACCCCGGGGCCTCATGCCCAATTTCGCCCACCTTAAGCCCGGAGAACTGGACGCCCTGGTGCAGTATTTGTCGGGGTTGAAGGGGGATTAAGCAAATGTAGGGCGGGCACTGCCCGCCAATATCTGACTGCCTGGAAAATATCCGGAAGGCGGGATGCGCTTCGCTTTTTCCCCTACGGGCTCTGTTGGGGGCGAAGTGGAAGTTAGTGCATAACCTGGCGAAAGAAAAGATTATATTGCCAAGCAGGAGCTTGGCGGGCAAGGGGTTCCCAAGCAGGAGCTTGGGAACGAGGATTTAAGGTAAGCCCCCTAGGGCGGGAAAGCCAAGCGCCTCCAGCCTTTCGGAGCCTTTCCCAGCAGCCCCTCATGAGCCTTTGGCTCGCACAAGGACTGAAAAATTTCGGTGGCGCGGGCCTCCGTGCCCGCCAAACAAAGGCGGCAGGATGAGAGAAAATCAGAGTTTTTAGGGCCTTCCGGCCTCAACGTCAACCCTAGGATTCCCGCCCCCTTCCCAAATACAATTTGCAACAATCTCAAATTTCGCTATTCTTACCTGAGTCCACATGTTTGCCTTTCAGCTGAAAAAAACCGCCGGGCCCGCCGGGCCGCGACTGGGAGAGATTCGCACCGCCCGGGGGATAATCCCCACCCCGGTTTTCATGCCGGTGGCCACCTATGGCACCGTGAAAACCATGACCCCCGAAGAGGTGGCGGGGCTGGGCGCGGCCATCATCCTCAGCAATGTCTATCATCTTTATCTGCGGCCCGGAGTCGAGCTCATCGGCTATCTAGGCGGCCTGCACCGCTTCATGAACTGGCCCGGCCCCATCCTCACCGATTCCGGCGGCTACCAGGTTTTCTCTCTGGCCCCCTTTCGCACCTTGAGTGAAGAGGGGGTGCTGTTCCGCTCTCACTTAAACGGCGATCAGCACTTCCTGACCCCGGAAAAGGTGGTGCAGCTCCAGGAAGCCCTGGGCGTGGACATCATGATGTGCCTGGACGAATGCCCCCCCTTTCCCTCGGCGGACGCGGAAATCCGGCGGGCCCTGGACCTGACCTACAAGTGGGCGAAAAGGTCCCGGGAAGCCTGGAGCAATCGGGGGCAGGCCCTGTTCGCCATTGTGCAGGGGGGCATGGTGCCCGAATGGCGCCGGGAGCAGGCCCAGGTTTTGCGGGAGCTCGATTTTCCCGGCTATGCCCTGGGAGGCCTGAGCGTGGGCGAGGACAAGGACACCACCCTGGCCATGGTCGCGGCCACCGCGCCGGAGCTGCCCGAGGACAAGCCCCGCTATCTCATGGGGGTCGGCACCCCGGAGGACCTGGTGGAGGGCGTGGCCCGGGGCGTGGACATGTTCGACTGCGTGCTGCCCACCCGCAACGCCAGGAACGGCACCGCGTTTACCGACAGGGGCCGGGTGGTCATCAGGAACGCGGCTTACGCCCGGGACCCGGAGCCTTTGTCCGCCGACTGCGGCTGTTATACCTGCCGTCACTATTCCCGGGCTTATCTCAGGCATCTTTTTGTCTCCCGGGAGATACTCGCCTATCGCCTTTTGACCCTGCATAATTTATATTATTATATTGACCTTATGTCCCGGATGCGGCAGGCCTTGGCCGCCGACCGCTTCGTTGACTTTCGCCGGGACTTTTACACCAAACGAAACCAAGGAGGGAATATTAGTGGTTGATTGGGCTTATGCCTCGAACGGATTCGGTGGGCAGGATTGGGGCAACATGTTTCCCTTGCTCATGATGCTCTCCATCTTTGTGATTTTTTATTTCCTGCTGATTCGGCCTCAGCAGAAGAAAGCCAAAGAGCATCGATCCTTTCTGGAAAATTTAAAGCGGGGCGACCGGGTCATCACCTCCGGCGGCCTTTGCGGGGAGATCATTACCATCGGGGACCAGATCCTGACCCTGGAGATTGCCGACAAAGTGCGGGTGGATGTGGGCCGGGGCCACGTGGCCGGCTTCGCCCCCAAAAAATAACTCCTCTTTTTCCTCGTGTTCCGCAAGGACAACCGTTGGCCCCGTGACAGCGGGTAAGGAGCCCCGATTCCGGCGGCCCGCGCCTTTGGTCTTTTGACCCCACCTTCGGTGTTAATCGAGTAGTCTTTTGCAGGAGCCCAACCCGGGGACCGACTCAACTCGGACCCCGGTTCTTTTCGGAAAGAATCATGCCGGAAAACAATACCCTGGCGCCCTTCCTCCGGTCCGTAGATGATCTGGAAGCTGCGGCCCGGGAATGGCAGCAGCTTTTTCCTGTGGCGGCCTCCCAGGCGGAGCATTGGCTCAAGGTCCTGGGCCAGGTTCGGGCCCACCTGGGAGAGGATTGCCTCCGGGTGGCGGTGGTGGGCACGGTAAAATCCGGCAAAAGTACGCTGATCAATGCTCTGCTAGGGCAAGACCTGCTCCGGCGGGGCGCGGGCATTCTCACCGCCATGATCACCCGGGTGCAACCAGGCGCGAAAGCGCGGGCCGTCCTGCGCTTCAAGGACTGGCCGGAAATCGCCGCGGAAATTCGCCGGGCCCTGGCCCTTTTTCCCGGGAAAGCCATCGCGTCCTTAACGGGCCCTTTCGACCTCCGCCAGATCGACCACCGCCGTCTGCTGCTCCAGGATCTGGCCGAAGGCGAGCAAGCCGACCTCTGGGCCGGCAGCAGCCTCAATCAGGAATGGCTCCTCCTCAAGTCCTATCTGGACGGGTATGACCAGGCCGCGGGGCTGGTGGACCAGGGCACCTTGGTCCTGGAAGGAGACGACCTGGAGCGCCACGGCGATTTGGTGACCCGGGAGGCCACAGCCGTCTATCTAAAAGATGTCCTCCTCACCGTGCCCATCCCCTGGCTGGCTCAGGGCCTGGAGCTCGGTGACTGCCAGGGCAGCGACTCCCCTATTCCCCAGCATTTGGCCCAGGTCTTGGCCTACCTTTTGAAAAGCGACCTGGTCCTGTATGTCATCAGCTCCCGGGTGGGGCTCAGACAGGGGGATTTCCAGTTCATCACGGAAATCAAGCGCATGGGGCTGTTGCATCACACCTGGTTTCTTTTGAACCTGGACCTGGCCGAACTGCGGGGCCTGGAAGAAACCGAAGCCCTCAGGGAGCGCCTGCAGCGGGAGTTGGCGCCCCTGGCCGTGGACTCCCCCATGTTCGCCTTTTCGGCGCTGGAGCTGTTGTTGCGGCGCCGCCAGGAGCGGGGCGAAACCCTGGAGCCCCGGGAGGCCGCCATGCTTCCTGTCTGGGAGACCTATCCCGAGGCCACGGCTTTCAGTGCCCGGGAATTTCAACGTTTTTCCCAGGAATTCAAGGCCGGTCTGGAGCGCCTGCGCCAGGAGCGCCTGGCGGGCGGCAGCCTCTCCCAGGTGCAGATGGTGGCCCGGGGCTTGCGGGAACAGTTGGAAATGGCCCTGAGCCTGTCGGGCCAAGACCTGGCCGCGTTCCAAAACCTGGAGCAGAGCGCGGCCCAGCGCCGCCAGCCCCTGATGGCCTCCCGCCGCAGCCTGGCCCAGGCCCTCGCGGGCGCCGGCGATCGCCTTAAAAAAAACCTGAAAAAGCGGGTGGGCTCCTTCCTGGATACCCGGGCCGGACAGGGCGCGGCGTTGTTCGATTTTATCCTGGAATACGAACCGGAGTGGGAAACCCTGATCCCCCCCGGCGAAGCCGAGGCCCTGCGCCCGGCCCTGTACCGGCTGTTCCAGGAGTTCCAGAAGGCCCTGGCCCGCTTTGTCTCCGGAGAAATGACCGCCCGGATTCTGGAATTTATCCGCATCCAGGAGGAGTGGCTGCGCCAGGAGCTCTTGGCCACTGCGGCGCCGCTGTTTCAGTCCTTGCAGGAAGCCCTGGCCCGCTATTATCAGGACATAGCCGCCCAGGGGCTGCCGGTTTCGCCCCCCCGGTTGAAAGTAGAGCTGCCGCCCAACCCGGAGTTGGAAGTGCCGCTGTTGGCCGCGGCCCCCGAGATCGACTGGCGCTGGAGCGGCGAAGCCTGGCTGCGCTCCGGCACCGGGTGGCTGCGCCGGGCCTGGGAGGCGATCAAGGCCCGCCTCGGACGCCAGGCGGTCACCGATCCCCGGGAACAGCTCGTCCAGAACCTCCATCGGGCTTTGCAGGCCATCAAGGAGCGGCTGCGGGAAGAGGCCAAGATGAGCCTGGTGGATTTCGGTGAGCGGCTGAAATTTCAATACTTGTTCCGCCTGGTGGACGGACTCAGCGCCAGCCTGGAGGCCCACCTGGACGATCTGCTGAAATCCCTGCTCGCGGACCTGGAGGGCGTAGTGGCCGCGATGCAGCAGGCCGGTGAGGACCAGGAAACCCGCCGCCGGCGCCTTGCGGCCCTGGCCCAAAAAGTAAAAACAGTGGAACAAGACTTGGGTGGGGAAGCGAAACCATGAGGGCGGACCCTCCCTTTCCTGCAGTCATCTTCTCTTCACGCCGACAGGATAAATCATGACCAAGGCCTTGGCCTGGTTGGCCCTGCGCAGCATTCCCGGATTGGGCCCGGTGTTGTACCACCGGCTGCTCCAGGCGTTTGCAAGTCCGGCCCAGGTTTTTGAGACCCCGCTGAAGGAACTCCGGGCCGTCCGGGGCGTCTCTGCCGCCCTGGCCCAAAGCATCCGGGGCTTCAGGGATTGGGATCGGGTGGAAGAGCAGCTGGCCCGGCTGCAGGCCTTCGGGGCCCAGGTGCTTACCCTGGACGATCCCCTTTATCCCGTCCGCCTCCAAGAAATCCCCTTCCCTCCACCCCTCATTTTTATCAAGGGTGAAATAAAGACCGAAGACAGTCTGGCCCTGGCTATTGTGGGGACCCGGGGCGCCAGCTACTACGGCACCAAAACCTGCCGCGGTCTGGCCCGGGAATTGGCCTTCCGGGGAGTCACCGTGGTCAGCGGCCTGGCCCGGGGCATTGACACCGCCGCGCACCAGGGAAGCCTGGAGGGGGGCGGCCGCACCCTGGCAGTCTTGGGCTGTGGCCTGGACGTGGTCTATCCGCCGGAAAACCGGGAGCTTTACCAGCGCATTCCGGAACACGGGGCCCTGGTCACCGAGTATCTCCTGGGCGCCCCTCCTGAGGCTCACAATTTTCCTCGACGCAACCGCATCGTCAGCGGTCTGGCCTTCGGGGTGCTGGTGGTGGAGGCGGGGGTCAAAAGCGGGGCCAACATCACGGCGCAATGCGCTCTGGAGCAGGGTCGGGAGGTGCTGGCTGTGCCGGGTCCCATCACCTCGCCCACCAGCCAGGGGCCCCATAACTGGATCAAAGAGGGGGCCAAGTTGGTGCAAAACGTCAACGACATCCTGGCGGAACTGCCCAAGTCTGAAATTCGGCTGCGACCCACGCCCGACACACCTGCGGAGTCTCCGGTCGGCCCTCGACCCACGTTTTTTCGGGTGGACGATCCTCTGCTGCCCCTGTTGGGCGCCGAGCCCCTGCAATTGGAGGAACTGGTGCAGGCCTCCCGTCTTCCCGCGCCCGAAGTCATGAGCCGCCTGACGCTTTTGGAACTCCAGGGCCTGGTGCGGGAGCTGCCCGGAAAGTGCTACGTGCTTATGGACTGATCCTGCCGGACATTTTTCTCTCTTATTATCGCGTCCGAAAATAACGCCAAGCTTATTATCGAAAAAGGGGGGCAATCGATAATAAGCCGCCAGAAAAATAGGCCAATTTAAATCGCCCGCACCTTTTTTTCGCCAGCCTTTTCCGCTTTCCAGTGGCTTTTCCGCCACAAATAATTATGTTGAATCTAATGTGGAACATCATAAAAATGTTAAGGCAAGACACATGGCCGAACTGACCGGCAAAACCTTGATCATCACCGGGGCCTCCCGGGGCCTCGGCCGGGCCTTAGCTTTGGAGCTGGCCCGCCACGGGGTCAATTTGGTCCTGAATGCCCGGCACGAGCATCCCCTGGCCGAGGTGGCGGCAGAGGCTGAAAATATCGGGGTCCGGGTGAGGCCGGTGGCGGGGGACGCCGCGACTACAGCGGTGGCGGACTCCCTGGTGGCAGCCGCTCTGGAGTTGGACGCGTTCCACGGCTTCATCCATGCCGCGGGGGTCCTGCACCCGGGCCCTTTTCTCTGGGAGCTGCCGCCGGAACATTTTCAGGAAGTGCTGGATTCTCATGTGGTGGCCGCCTACCAGCTGGTGCGGGCCTCGGTCCCTGCGCTTCTCCAGCAGGGTGAGGGGCTGGCCGTGTTTTTCAGTTCCTATGCCGCAGAAGGAAATTTTCCGGGGATCGGGGCCTACAACCTCGCCAAACGGGCCGAGGAACACCTGGCCCGGCAAGTGGCCCAGGAGGCCCCCCAGAT
>CAZLRL010000086.1:0-9068 GCA_964561645.1 uncultured Desulfobacterales bacterium | reverse complement strand
CCCGGGCACCAGCACCAGGGGGCCGGGAAAGCCCTGGACCCGGACCACCAGATCACCGGGGGACACCAGGTCCTTGATGGCTTCATTTTCCTTGTGGGTGCGCCCCACCACCACTTTGGCCCCCCCGGGCAGGCGAAAATGGCGGCCCCATTTCAACAGCTCCAGATCGCGGCGGCCGGGCTGGGGATCATGGGTCAGCAATTCCTTGAGGCGGGCCGCGTAACCCGGATCGGTGAGCAGACACCCGCCCGCGGGAGAGGGATATTTGGTGATGCCGTAATGGGCGGCCAGCTCCATCTGGCGTTTGCGGCCCCGGCCGCTGAGGTCCAGCAGCCGCTCCCGGTCCACCCAGCCCTCAAGCTCCGGCCGGGTGGGCGTCAGCAACTTGGCTGACAGGGGCCGCAGGATCAATTCCGGACAGCCCGATTCCCGGGCCACCAGGTTGAGGGCCCCCCGGTGCTGGCTCATGGGCCGCTGCCCCAGCACCTCCCCGGTATACAAAAAATCATCGCCCCGGGCTTCCATGAGCGCCGCCGCTTCCCGGAGCATGAGAATATGGCAGTCGAGGCAGGGATTGTGGTGTTTCCCGAACCCGTGGGGCGGGTTCATCAACAGGGGATAATAGGCCTCGGTGATATCCCGCTCCAGGAGGGGCAGGCCCAGATGCGCCGCGGACTCCCGGGCCCGCTCGGCCCCGAAAAAGGGGGTGATAAAAACCACCCCCGCCACCTCGATCCCCTGTTCCCGCAGCACCGCCGCGGCCAACATGCTGTCCAGGCCGCCTGAGAAAAGCCCCAGGCCGCGCTTTTTGTCGCTCATGGAGATATTTTTACCTGGCCCGGCCCGATATTACAACACCAGTTTCGTAAACCCGAGAAAAGTCAAGGAGACAAAATTATTGGGTAAAAAAGGGACTTCGAGGAGGAATAATGTAGGGCGCGTATCACGCGCCCAAAATGGAATCAGGACATTGAGAACAATATCGATGGGTGCGTAAGACGCACCCTACATAAACTTCTGTAGCCCCAGGCCTTAGCCGGCGCTCTTTTTGTCGTCATGTTCGCCAGCTAAAGCTTGCGGCTACATTTTTTCTACCCGGGCACAGCCAGCGTCAGGCCCTCAAAGCCCAGGGTATTGAGATAAGCCCGGAAAGGGCGTCTCAAGCCCCGGCCCCAGAAAACCGGCCATTCCGCCGCGGCCAGCTCCAGCCGGGCTTGACGGCCTCGCACCCGCAGGCGCACCTGGGTCAAACCCCGGGCCTTGAGCCAGGCCTCGGCTCGGCCCACCCGGGCCAGGTCCTCCCTGCACAGGGTAGTGTGATAGGGAAAGCGGGTGGCCAGACAGCTCTGGGCGGCCTTGTCCCCGGGCAGCCCCAGCTTGCGGCTCAGCTCCCGGATATCCTCTTTCCCCAGCCCCGCGCTGAGCAGGGGACTTTCCACCCCCGCCTCCCGGGCCGCCTGCAGCCCGGGGCGAAAATCTTGTAAGTCATCCACATTGGTGCCGTCCCAGAGGGCCCCGGCCCCGAGACTCCCAGCCACCTCCCAGGCCCGCTCCAACATGGCCTGTTTGCAGGCGTAGCAGCGTTTGGGGGTATTTTCCCGGAAGTCGGGTAGGTGCAGGGGATCGAAGGTCATCACCAGATGGCGCACCTGGTATCGGCGGGTCAAGTGCCAGGCGGCCGCCACCTCTCCCGGCGCGGTCTGGGGGCCGCTGAAGGTGAGGGCCGTGAGCCCTTCCCCCAGAGCCTCCCTTCCCAGGGCCAAAAGCAGGCTGGAATCCAAACCCCCGGAAAACAGCAGCACCACCCGCGGCCGGCGGCGAAGATAGGGGATGAGACGATGCATCAGCTTAAAAAATGAAACTCCGGCAATTACTCAAAGAGAACTCGGATAGAAGGTGAAGTTTATTCCTTGTCATTCAGACTCAGCTTCGACAGTTGCCGATGATCTGCTGCTTGACCTTGCCGCCTTCCCGGTAGGAGCGCACAATTTGCAGATACTCGTGAGGGGCTCCTTTAACGACACTACGTTTAACCCGGACGAACATGCCAATATTATGGCAAGTAATTTAAAAGCTTGTCAAGAATTTATCAGGCCGAAAAGGCAGATAGTTAACCACTACATTTTGCAATTTATCCGGAAGCGGGGTTAATAATTTCAACAACTTAAGCCCCAAAAACGCCTAAAATTCACCCCCAACTGTCGAAGATGAGTCTGAGGGAGCGTCGGGACCGAAGAATCTAGTCTTTTCAATTAGTTCTAGATCCTTCACTTCGTTCAGGATGACAGAAAAATAGGTTTTGCAATAGTTTTCTAGACGAGCCCGTTCCTGTCCCTGGTCAGGGGCCCGCCGCCTTATTCAGCCCATAGACCGGCGGGCTTGAGACCGGGTACTTCCCCTCGCTCTCCCAACCGCCTCCCAGGGCCTGGTAGAGCTGCACCACGGTGAGCAGTTGATCCCGCTGCACCGCGGCCAACTGCAATTCCACGTCGAAAAGCTGGCGGTCCGCGTCCAGAACCGCTAAATAAGATTCAATGCCTCCCTTGTAGCGCATGTTGGCCAGCCGGGAATAATTTTGGTAACTCTGCACCAGCAGCTCTTGCTGCTCCCGAAATGCCCGGAACTTGGCGTGAGCCACCAGGCCGTCGGACACTTCCTGAAACGCGGTGCGCACGGTGAACTGGTACAGGGTCAGGGCCTGTTCCTGCTGGGCCTGGGCGGTCCTGAGGGTGAAGATGTTTTGGCCGCTGGTGAAAATGGGCTGGAAAGCCGTGGGCCCGATGGTCCAGATGCGGGCGGCCGGGGTGAACAACCGGGCCAGGTCGGCGCTCTGAGTACCGAAAAGCCCGGACAGGGTTATCCGGGGGAAAAAATTGGCCCGGGCTGCGCCGATGCGGTAATTGGTGGCGATGAGCAGTTCTTCGGACTGGCGGATGTCCGGCCGCCGCTCCAGGAGCTCCGAGGGGAGCCCCGCGGGCACCGCGGCCCGTATCGCCAACTCGGGGAGGGGTTTGCCCCGGGGGATGGCCTCGGGGTCTCTCCCCAAAAGAACACTGATGCGGTCTTCCTGCTGGGCGATCAGGCGCTCGAAATCGGGAATTCTGGCCCCAGCAGTATGCAACAGGGCCTGGACCTGATAAACATCCTGCTTGGAAACCACCCCCCGTTCAAAGCGCATGGTTACCAGCCGGAGGGAATCCTGGAAGGACTTGAGGGTCCGGCGGGAAATTTCCAACTGCCGGTCCAGGGTGCGCAGCTCGAAATAGGCCCGGGCCACCTCGGCAATCACCGCGGAGAGCACCGCCCGGTGGGACCATTCGGAGGCGAAAAACTCCGCTTTGGCGGCCTCGGTCAGGCTCCTCAGACGCCCGAACAGATCAATCTCCCAGAACAAATCAAAGTTGAACTGGGCTATGTCGTCCGTGGCCTGGAAACCGGGCCCCGCCGGCGGGTGGCTGGTGGTGCTGAGCCGCTCCCGCTGGTAGATGGCCACTCCGCCCAGCTGGGGCAGCCAGGCCGAGCGGCTTACCCCCACCAACGCCCGGGCCTCGGCCACCCGGGCCGCGGCCAAACGCAGGTCATAATTGGCCAGCAGGGCTTGCCGGATGAGGTCCTGGAGCACCGGGTCGTGGAAAAGCTCCCACCAACTGAGATCGGCCAGGGATTTCAGTCCTGGCTGGGGCTGGCCCGCCAGGGACTGGAAGCGATACTCAGGGGGAACCTTCTCCGGATCGCGTTCATACTTGGGGGCCAACAGGCAGCCGCCCAGGAGCAGGGCGGCGCTGAGCAGGAGGGATAGAAGTCTCATGAACCCCCTCCTTCCTCCCTGCCCCTCTGACCGGCCGATTCCGGCTGACGGACTGGGGTCGGCGCCTCTTTGGGACCCTTTATCTTTTCCAGCAAAGATTCAATAGCGAAATAGAGCACCGGGATGAAGAAGACGCTCAGCACCGTGGCCATACTCATGCCCGCGAAAACCGCAGTACCCAGGGACCAGCGGGATGCGGCGCCGGCACCCGAGGCCACCACCAGGGGGATCATTCCTGCCACGAAAGAGATAGTGGTCATGAGGATGGCCCGAAAGCGCAGCCGGGCGCCCTCCATGGCGGCGTCAAAGGCACTGTAGCCCTCCAGCTCCCGCTTCCCCTTGGCGAACTCCACGATCAGGATGGCGGTCTTGGCGGACAGCCCGATGAGCATGACAATGCCGATCTGGACGTAGACATCATTTACCAGTCCCCGGAGCCAAATCCCCAACAGGGCCCCGAACACGCTGATGGGCAAACCCAGCAGCACACCGAAGGGGATGGTCCAGCTCTCGTAGAGAGCCGCCAGCACCAGAAAGACAAAGATCAGGGCGAAGAGGAAAATAGGCCCTGCCTGGCCGCTGGCCAGCTTCTCCTGAAAGGCCAGCCCCGTCCACTCATAGCCGAAGCCCTGGGGCAGCTTCTCGGACAGACGGTCCATGGTCGCCATGGCATCCCCCGAACTGTACCCCGGCGCAGGTTGCCCTGAGAGTTCCGCGGTGCGGAACATATTATAGCGTTTGATGAGGATGGGACCGGTCTGCCTCCCCACCTTAACCAGCGTGCTCAGGGGCACCATCAGGTTGTCCGCATTGCGCACGTAGATGTTCCTGATGTTCTCCGGGTTCTGGCGAAACTCCGGCTCGGATTGGGCCATGACCTTGTACACCCGCCCGAACTTGTTAAAGTCGTTGATCATGTAGCCGCCGAGATAAAGCTGCAAGGCATCGAACACGTCACTCAAAGGCACTCCCAGGGTCTTTACCTTGTCCCGGTCGATGTCCAGCTTCACCTGGGGCACGTTGACCTGGAAATTGTTTATCAGAGCGGCAATGGCCGGTTCTTTGACTGCGGCTGCTACCATGTCCTGGGCGACTTGATAGAGTTCCCCGGGCGTTTTGGCGGCGCGGTCCTGCAGCTGGTACTGAAAGCCGCTGACGTTCCCCATGCCGGGGATCGCCGGCAGGGTGTAGACAAAAACTTGAGCTTCAGGATAGGCGGCATACTCCCGTCGCAGGCGCTGCATGATGCTTCTAAGCTGGGTTTCCTTGGTCGTCCTTTCATCCCAGGGCTTGAGTGACAGGACCAGACTGCCGGTGTCGGACATATAGGTGTTGGTCATCAAGCTGAAGCCGCCCCAGGTGAGGATGGTCCGAATGCCCTCGAGTGTCTTGGCAAACCCAGTTGCTCTGGTCATAACCGCTTCGGTGCGTTCCAGGGAAGCCCCAGGTGGTAAGTTGAAGGTGACAAAGACGACCCCCTGGTCTTCGTCCGGCACGAAACCCCCGGGCAATATCTTGAAGAGACTACCAGCCCCCACATAAACCAAGGCTAGCAGCACCACCGCCAGGATCAGGCGGCGCAACATAACCCGTACGCCCTTGAGGTAGCCCTTGGTAACACCTTCGAAGCCTCTGTTGAACCAGCGGAAAAAGGCACCCAGCGGGCCCCGCATCTCTTTCCGGGGCCGCAGCAGCATGGCACACAGGGCCGGGGTCAGGCTCAAGGCCACCAATGACGACAGAATCACCGAAAAAGAAAGCGTTAAGGCAAACTGCTGGTATAGCTGGCCGGTAATGCCCCCCAGGAAGGACACCGGGATGAAAACGGAAATGAGCACGCAGGTGGTGCCGATCACCGGGCTGGTGACCTCTTCCATGGCCTTTTCCGTGGCTTCCACAGGACTGAATCCCTGCCCAATGTAAGTCTCTGTGGCCTCCACCACCACGATGGCATCATCCACCACTACCCCGATGGCCAGGACCAGACCGAACATAGTGAGCGTGTTGATAGAAAAACCCATAACCATAAAGGCCGCGAAGGTACCTACCAGAGACACAGGAATGGCCAAACAGGGGATCAGGGTGGCCCGAAAGTTCCCCAAAAAGATGAACACCACCAGGATCACCAGGAGCAGCGCCACAAAAAAGGTATTCTTCACTTCCGCCATGGCGGCCTTGACAAACAGGGTGTTGTCATAGGAGACCTCATATTCCAAACCCGGCGGGAAGGTCTTTTGAGCCTCTTGCATGAAGGCCCGGATGTTGTCGGCCACCTCCAGGGCATTGGCTCCAGGGAGCTGGTAGATCACCATGGTGGTGGAAGGTTTGCCTAACCTCTCGGAATACGAAGTGTACATCTTGGCGCCCATCTCGGTACGGGCTATGTCTTTGACCCGCAAGATGGACCCATCCGGCAGGGTGCGGACGATAACGTTATCAAACTCTTCTTTATCCGTCAGCCGGCCCTTGACGTCCACGGTGTACTGGAAACTCACTCCCGCCTTGGCCGGGGGCTGACCCACCTGGCCGGCCGGGGCCTGGAGGTTCTGGTCCTGCACCGCCTGGGCAATGTCTCGGGCCGTCAGCCCCAGCCTGGCCAGCCTGTCGGGCCGCACCCACAGGCGCATGGCGTATTCCCGTTCCCCCACGATGATGATATTCCCGACGCCATTAACCTGGAAAATGCGATCAAAGAGATTGATCCGGGCGTAATTGCTCAAGAACAGATCGTCATAGGTGTCGTCCGGCGAATACAGGGAGAGCACCATGAGCATGTCCGGGGAAGCCTTCTTGGTGGTGAGGCCGTAGTTTTTCACCTCCTGGGGCAGCGATTTGTCTGCCCGGCTGACCCGGTTCTGCACGTCCACCTGGGCGATGTCAATATCGGTGCCCACCGCAAAGGTGCAGGTGAGGAAGTAGCGCCCGTCGCTGGTGCTGGTGGAGGACATGTAGAGCATGTTCTCGGCGCCGTTCACCTCCTGCTCGATGGGCACCGCCACATTTTCCTCCACCACCCTGGCGCTGGCCCCGGTGAAAAAGGTCTCCACCGTTATTGTGGGCGGGCTGATCTGGGGATACTGGGAGACAGGCAGGGCGAACATGGCCACCCCTCCGGCGATGACAATCACCAGGGAGATGACCATGGCAAAGATGGGCCGGTGGATGAAAAACCTGGACATGCGCCCCTACTTCCCCTTGTTTTCCGGTTGGCCGGATTCTTTGGTATCGGCGGACTTTTCCTGACCGCCGGGCTGTTCCTGGCCCTCAGGCTGCTCCTGGCTGACAGGCTTCTCCTGGGGCGTCACCTTTTGTCCCGGGATGGCCTTTTGCAGGCCCTCCACCACTATTAACTCTCCCGCCTTCACCCCCTCGGAGATTATGAAAAAATCCTCGTAACGGGGTCCCAGGGTGACGGTGTGCAGGGCCACCTTATCCTCCGGTCCCACCACCAGGACGGTCTGCACCCCTTGCATTTCCTGCACCGCTCTTTGGGGCACCAGCAGCGCGTTCGGCTCTTCCTTCAGGACCACCCGGATGCGGCCGAACAAACCGGGACGCAGCAGCCTGTCCGGGTTGGGGAAGTTCACATAAATGTTCAGAGTGCCGGTAGTGGGGTCCAGGGCCCGGTCAACGAAGCTGAGCCTGCCTTTGAAAGGATAGATGGAGTTGTCCGCCATGATCAACTCAAAATATGCTTCCGATTTGTCTCCAGACCCCCCTCTGGTCTCTTGCTCATACCTTCTGGCCAGTAAAAGGTAATCGTTCTCACTGAGGCTGAAGACTACCCGCATGGGATCCCAGGAGGACAGGGTGGTGAGGAGGGTCTGGTCTTTAGTGACCAGATTCCCCACCGTTACTTCGTGTTTGCCGATAATTCCGGTAATGGGGGCCCTGATCTCGGTAAATTTCAGATCCAGCTCGGCCTTATCAATAGCCGCCTGGGCCTTGACAACAGAGGCCTGGCTGTATTGCGCTTCTGCCTCGGCTTTGTCCAGGTCCTGTTCGGGCGCGGCGTCTGCGGCCACCAGCGGCCGCAGGCGGTCCACGTCTTTTTCGGCCTTCTCCAGGGCCGCCCGGGCCTGGGCCAGTTGGCCCTGGGCGTCCTGCAACGCCGCCTTGTAAGGCCGCTGGTCGATGACAAAGAGCAACTGCCCGGCTTTGACCAGGCTGCCCTCCTTGAAGAGAATTTTCTTCAGGTAGCCTCCCACCCGGGCCCTGATCTCCACGGTTTCCCGGGCCTCGGTACGGCCCACATATTCGCTGTAGATGGGCACCGTTTCCTGGAGCACCGGGGCCACCACCACCGCGGGCGGCGGCAGACTTTTCTGGTCCTCAGCAGTGTCCTGGGAACCGCAGGCGGGGAGCAAGAGAAAGCCCAGGGCCAGGGCCAGATAGAACCAGGGCCGGGAGGGCTTGGTGGAGCTGACTCCGACTTTCAACATGGACACACCTTTCAAGATGGCGAGGGCACCGGAATGGACGTGCGTGAGATGAAGCAGAGTGGCAATTTTACCACAAGTCGTCGGTAAAAACTACGCCAGCACCAACGCCGGCAAAAGCACGATTTGGGTGGATTTGCCCACCGGAATTGGGAGGGGGCGCAATCCAGATTATCGTAGAGTAGCGGGAGCGTCATGGGGGGCTGACCACCAATACCGGCAAATCGGCAGCTTCCAGCACCCGTTCCGTCACTGACCCCACCAGGGAGCGGCGGTGGCCCTTGCGGCCGACCTTGCCCATGACGATGAGGTCCGCCCGGTGGCGGGCCGCCTCCCGCATGATAATCTCATCGGGCATGCCGTGATGCAGGTCCTGGGTGGTTTTAACCGCCCGGGTGTCGGCCTCCCGGGCCAGGGACGCCAGCAGGCTGTGGCCGCTTTCTTCCATGTCGTGGATGAGGCGGGGCTGCTCCTGCCCGGAGAGACGGGAGAGCTCTTCCAGGGCTGAAGAATCCACCACATACAGCACAATGAGTTCGGCGCGGTAAGCGGCGGCCAGATCCAGGGCCAGGCGGTGGGCCGCCCGGGAGGCCGCCGAGCCGTCGATGGGGACCAGGATCTTGCGGATACGAGGCATGTCAGGTCTCCTGGGGCCGGCGGGCCTTGAGCCGCTTCAACTGGAACAGGGCTTCCCGCTCCCGCTCTTCCAGCGCGCCTTCCAGATAGTTGATGGTTTCCCGGTAATTAGGGATCAACACAAAATTCAGGGCATTGGCCCGGCGCACGGTGCGCTGCAGCTCCGCGGCCAGCCGCCAGACCAC
>CAZLRL010000085.1:0-9076 GCA_964561645.1 uncultured Desulfobacterales bacterium | reverse complement strand
TCGACTCAGCGAGGTGACCCCGGCCGCGGCGGTGCTGGACGTGTTGCAAATTCCGGCCTTTCTGTGCCGCCAGACCGACCTGGTGGTGGCCGCGGCCGCGACCGGCAAGCCCTTGAATATCAAAAAAGGGCAATTCATGGCCCCCTGGGACATGGGCCCGGTGTTACAAAAAGCCCGGTCCACGGGCAATTCCCAGATCATCCTCACGGAGCGGGGCGGCAGTTTCGGCTACAACAACCTGGTGGTGGACTTCAGGAGTCTCGCCATCATGCAGGGCCTGGGCTGCCCGGTGATCCTGGACGTGACCCACAGTGTGCAGCTGCCCGGCGGGCAGGGGACCTGCTCCGGGGGCCAGCGGGAATTTGTACCCCTGTTGGCCCGGGCCGGGGTGGCCGCGGGCGCGGACGGGATTTTTCTGGAGGTGCACCCGGAGCCTGAGCGGGCCCGATGCGACGGCCCCAATTCTTTGGCCTTACAGGACGTTCTGCCCCTGTGGCGCACCTTGAAAGCTCTGCACGCGGTAATACAGGAAACCTGAAAACTATGGCCGATGAACTTTACTCTTCTGAAGTGTGGCAACGGGCCTCCCGGGTGCGTCTGCTGCTTTTGGACGTGGACGGGGTCCTGACCGACGGCTGCCTCTACTTCGGCCCCAAGGACGAGTTGTTCAAGGTCTTCCATGTACGGGACGGCCACGGCATCAAGATGGCCCAGCGTGCGGGTGTCGAGGTTGCTTTTCTCTCCGGGCGGCGCTCGGACCCGGCCTTTTCCCGGGCCAAGGAGCTGGGAGTGACCCGGTTCTTTGAGGGCCTGCGGGATAAGGTGCCGGTCCTGGAGGAACTGTGCCGCATGCTGGATCTTTCCCCCGAGCAAGTGGCCGCGGTGGGAGATGAGCTGGTGGATTTGCCTCTCTTCTACCGGGTGGGCCTGGCCGTGGCGGTGGCCGACGCGGTGCCCGAAGTCAAGGCCGCGGCCCATTGGGTCACAAAAAATCCCGGCGGCCGGGGCGCGGTGCGGGAAGTCACCGACCTCCTGGTCAAGGCCACGGGCGCCTGGGAAGAGCTCATGGCGGTCTGGCTGCCCCCTGCCGGTTAAATCAACCTGCGCTGTAAGGCCCTTAATTCCTTCCTTTATATCCTTCTCCCGACTAGCAGGGTGTAGGGCGCATCTTACGCGCCAAATAATGGTTCGTGGGAGAACCTTTAAAGGAGAACTTTTCCCGGGAGCAACCACGGTGCGCATTGCGCACCCTGCACGGCCTGTAGAATTTTGGTGGTAGGCAGTGCCCACCCTACGGAACCTTGGCGGAAAATGGTGCGTGAGACGCACCCTACATTACTGCGCCAGCCCAGGTTGAAAACCTGTGCCACCGGCCTATAACCCACCTGTCCCTCGCCTCATAAGATTTACACCTGACTTTCCCTTCTTCTTTGAACTTTGAACCTTGAACTTTGAACCACCCAGCCGCAAGTTAAGCTTTACTCCGGCTCATATGGGATGATAATATCAAGAAAAATCTGCATATTACCGCGGCAACCTCGAAGGGCTCAAGGGGCGACAGAACCCCGTGGCTTTTAACAGGTGCGGGTATTATGAACCGGTCTCAATTTGTGGTGGAAAATTGTCGATATTTTAGGTGAGAGCGTCGGTGCCGCAGTTGCCAGGAAGTTTTGTAAAATTAAGCATCGTTCATGGCCTTTGGCTATATCAAATCACAAAAGATCGGTAGGGCGGGCGTCCCGCCCGCCATCTCGGTGGGCCCCAAGTATATTACCGGAAATACCAAAGCAGGAGCTTATTGAACCTACGGCTCTCTCAAAGCCACGAAAAGCCCGGTGGCACAGGTGTCCTCACCTGTGCATCGTAAGGTGTTTGGACCGGATATCGATGGTGCGCGGTGCGCACCCTGATATGGATTTTGAATTTTTCGGAGCAGAGACCTGATCAGAATTTGCTGAAATAATAACTTAAAATTATCCTATGACGAACCCATCCACCCACCAGCCTGCCGGGAAAAGACGGTTTTTCCAGGGGCGCAGTCTGATCATACTTGGCCTGGTGGGGCTGGTCGCCTTAGCAATTGCAGGACTGTGGTGGTATTCCGCTCCGGCGCCGCCGCGGCCCCGGCCCGTGGCCGCCCCCGAGAAGAAGGCCCAGATGGAAAGCCTGTCCCTCACTGAGATTCAGGAAGGGGACAAGCGCTGGCTCCTGAACGCCTCCAAAGCGGAATACCTGCGCGAGCGCCACGAAATCCGCATCGAAGACATTGAGCTGGAGTTTTACGGCCCGGACCAGGAGGTCATTTACGTGCGGGCCGATGAAGGCCTGGTCAACACCAAGGCCAGGGACCTGGCCCTCAAGGGAGAAGTGACCCTGAAGCAGGGCGATTTTACCATCCGGGCCCCGGAAGTGCGGTATGTCGCCAAAGACCGGGCCCTGGTGGCCCCGGAGGAAATTGTCCTCACAGGTCCGCGCACCGAGATCTCGGGCAAAGGTCTTTACATCGACCTGGCCCAAAAACGCCTGGTTTTGAAAGAACATCGGCAGACTAAATTGATGCTGAAGAAAGGGCTCCTGTGACCACAACGGCAATACTTACGGGACGGCCATCGTTTATACTAATTTTGGGCCTGATGCTGGCGCTGCTGGCCGGCGGGACTGCGGCCCGGGGCCAGGAAGGTGCGGCGTCCAAGGAAACCGCAAAGCCGAAGGGGGAAATCCCCCTGCATATCAGCGCTGCCCGCCTGGAGGCTGATCAGGATCAACACCGCATCGTGTTCAAGGGCAATGTCAAAGCGGTCTATGGCGACTCCACTCTGTATGCGGACGAACTGCTGGTTTTTTATCACCCCAAGAAAGGTGCTGCGACCGCCGGCCAGGCACAGGACAGGTCTCCTCTGGCCGGCCTGGGCGGCGAGAGCATCGACCGCATCGAAGCCCGGGGCAAGGTGCGCCTGGTCCAGGGTGACCGGGTGGCCACCGGGACCAAGGCCATCTATTACCGCAGTAAAGATGAAATTGTGCTCCTGGGAAGCCCCCAGGTCTGGCGGGGGGAAAACCACCTGCGAGGCTCCAAGATCACCTTCAATCTGGCCTCCCAAAAGGTTGTGGTGGAAGGCTCCTCGAAACAGCGGGTGGAGGCCCATCTTTATCAGGCTCCCGAGGGCGGCGAAACACTTCGGGGCCAGTCTCCCGGCGGCGGCCCGTCGGCCGGCCCTGCCACTGAACCCCGATAAGCCTGTCAGGCCATTTTATGCACCACTTGTTCCTGGAACATCTGACCAAAAGCTACGACGGCCGCAAGGTGGTGGACAACCTTAGCCTGGAGGTCCGCAGTGGCGAGGTGGTGGGGCTTTTAGGCCCCAACGGCGCGGGCAAAACCACCGCGTTCTACATGATTCTCGGCTTGTTGCACCCCGATCACGGGACCGTCTCCCTGGACGGCGAAGACGTCTCCCAGTTGCCCATCTACCAGCGGGCCCGCAAAGGTCTGCAATATCTGCCTCAGGAATCCTCGGTTTTTCGCAAGCTCACCGTGGCCGAGAACATCCTGGCCATCCTCGAGACCCTGGAACCGGACCCCAAAATTCGGGAACAGCGCCTGCGCAAGCTCCTGGCGGATTTGCGCATCTCCCACCTGGCCCACCAGAAAGCCGCCTCCCTCTCCGGGGGGGAACGCCGGCGGGTGGAGATCAGCCGGGCCCTGGTCACCTCCCCCCATTTCATTATCCTGGATGAGCCCTTCGCAGGCATCGATCCCTTGGCGGTGACCGACATCCAAAATATTATCCGCCACTTGAAGGCCCAGGGGCTGGGAGTTCTGGTCTCCGATCACAACGTGCGGGAGACGCTCTGGGTCTGCGATCGGGCCTATCTGTTAAACGAGGGAGTTATCCTGGAGGAGGGCACGCCGGAGCATCTGGTCAACAGTGAACTGGCTAAAAGGATTTACTTAGGGGAGAGCTTTACGTTATAATAGTGACAAATAGAGCTAACGCCCTTGCTTGGTTTTCGGCCAGGGGATAACTTAAGGCTATGGCATTAGAGATCCGACAGAATCTCAGGCTGTCTCAGACGCTGATCATGACCCAGAAGTTGCAGCAGGCCATCAAACTGCTGCAGCTCTCCCGCATGGAGCTTCTGGACGAGATCCACCAGGCCCTGGAAGCCAACCCGGCCCTCGAGGAAACCCAGAGCGAGGAGCAGGAGCCGCAAGAGAGCGACGGGGAGGTTTATACTCCCACCGCGGAGAGCTCGCCCGCGGAACTGCCGCCCGCGGAGGACGGCGACGGCAAGACCCCTCTAGACGGCTGGGATTGGATGAACTTCTTCCGGGATCAGGAGAATCCCCGCCTGTTCCGGGAATTCGAAGAGAGCGAAGCCCCGGCCTTTGAAAATCTCAATGCCCAGAAAACCTCCCTCAAGGCTCACCTGACCTGGCAGATGTGCATGGCCGGTTTGGGTGAAGACGATGAACGCATCGCCACCCTGATTATCGGCAACCTGGACCCCGACGGGTATCTTCGGACCTCGCTGGAAGAGATCGCCCAGGAACTGGGTATGGACCTCCCTCGGGTCGAGCCGGTCCTGACGCTTATCCAGAGCTTCGATCCCACCGGGGTGGCGGCCCGGGACCTGCAGGAATGTCTGCTCCTGCAAGTAAAAACCCAGAATCTGGACACTCCCCTGGCAGTGGACATTATCTCCCGCCATCTCAACAACCTGGCCAACAAAAACTATCAGGCCATAGCCCGGGACCTGAAAGTAACGGTGGAAGATGTTTATGCCGCCAGCCAAGTGATTTCCCACCTCGAACCCAAACCCGGTCGGCTCTTTGACATGGAAGACCCGGCCTACATCAACCCCGACGTTTTTGTTCACAAGGTCGGGGACGACTACATCATCAGTTTGAACGAAGACGGCCTGCCCAAGCTCCGGGTGAGCCATTTTTATCTGGAGGCCTTGCGTAATCCCGAGAAGCTGACCGACGCGGCCCGGGCTTATATCCAAAAACATCTGGACGGCGCTTTATGGTTCATCCGCAGCATCCACCAGCGCCAGAAGACCCTCTATCGGGTGTCGGAAAGCATCGTGCGCTTCCAGTCCGACTTCCTGGACAACGGCCTGTCGCAATTAAAGCCCCTCACCCTCCGCCAGGTGGCGGAAGATGTGCAGATGCACGAGTCCACCATCAGCCGCGTCACCACCGGCAAATATATGCATACCCCCCAAGGGGTATTGGATATGAAGTATTTTTTTAACAGCGGTCTCAACCTGGCCCTGGGAGACCAGATCGCCTCGGAAAGCGTCAAGGAAAAGATTCGCCAGATCGTGCAGTCGGAAAATCCTGAAAGCCCCCTGAGTGACCAGGAAATTGCTGATATGTTGCGCCGGGACAACGTTATCATCGCCAGGCGCACCGTAGCCAAATACCGGGGGATGCTGGGTGTGCTCTCCTCCAGTAAACGGAAAAAGCCGGGCATCCGTCACAAAAGCTTGTCCAATTCTCCTTCCCCCTGATTTCCCGGATTTGGTTAACCACGAGCTCTGTGGAGGATAGCATGCAAATTTCCGTGACTTTTCGCCAACTCGAACCCTCGGATGCCCTGAAAACCTATGTCACCGAACGTTTAAAGAAATTCAAGCGCTATCTCGACGGTCCTTTAGAGGCCCATGTGGTTCTGGGGTTGGAGAAATTTCGGCATTCGGCTGATGTCACCATCATCAGCAATGGCCGCCTGGTTAAAGGCAGTGAAGAAAACGCGGACATGTATGCCGCCATCGATCTGGTGGTGGATAAAATTGATATGCAACTGAGAAAATATCGCGGTAAAATCCGCGAGGTCAAAGCGGACCGCACCCGGGGTCCGGTGGCGGTCCCGGAGGAACTGGAAGAAACTCCGGCCCTGCCGCCCATCCGGCGCTTTCGGGTCGAGGTGCCGCCCCTGGAATTGGCCGACGCGGTGGAGCTTCTCCAGACTGAGAACAACGACGTGGTGGTGTTTACCAACGTGAATACCGGGGCTCTGTCCATCCTTTTCCGACGCCGCGACGGCGGCTTGGCTCTGGCGGAACCTGACCTGGGGTAGGACCCCGTTTATGAAAATAATTGACCTGTTAGACCCTTCACACATTGTGGCGGATATGTCCGCCACCAACAAACAAGAAGCTCTGGAGGAACTCGCCGCCACCCTGGTCCCCGGGCCGGAAGGCCTGGACCTGGACACGGTGGTGGAGGTCCTCATGGAACGGGAACGCCTGGGCAGTACCGGCATCGGGGATAATGTCGCCATCCCCCACGGCAAGCTGGCCGACCTTTCGGGACTGAAACTGGCCTTCGGCCGCAGCCTCAAAGGGGTGGACTTCGAGTCCATGGACGGCAAGCTTTCCCACCTGTTTTTCCTCCTGTTGGCCCCCATCAACTCCGCGGGTTTGCACCTCAAAGCCCTGGCCAAAATTTCCCGGATGTTGATGAACGGGCCGCTCAGGGAAAACCTCATGCAGGCCTCCCAAGGCCAGGACATTTATCAACTGTTGGCTGAAAAAGACGAGGAAATTTGACCGTCCCCGATTGCCGCCGGTTCTCCTGGGAAGCGGTGTGCACCTGAGACCATGACAATCTCCACGGTGAAGCAGAATCAAACCTCAATTTCCCCCCAGGCCGACGAGTCTTCGCCTGGCGTCCCCCTTACCGTCCTGATCATCACCGGCCTCTCTGGTTCGGGGAAAACCACCGTGCTGCGCGCCCTGGAGGATTCGGGGTATTTCTGCGTCGACAATCTGCCTTTGAGCCTCCTGCCGCCGTTCCTCGAGGAGTTCTCCCGCTCATCCCAAAAATCCCGCAAGATCGCCCTGGTGATGGACGTCCGCACCGCCGGTTTTGTGCAGGATTACGGCCGGGTGTGCCAGGATCTGCAGCAGCAGGGGTATCGCCTGCACCTCCTGTTCCTCGAGGCCGACGAACGGGTACTTTTGCGCCGCTTCAGTCAAACCCGGCGCCAGCATCCCCTGGCGGACCACGACTCCATCGCCCGGGCCTTGCATCAGGAACGGGAGTCTTTGCAAGAAGTCAGGCAGATGGCCCACCGGATCCTGGACACCTCTCTGTACAACCCCCATCAATTGCGCAAGATGATCCTCGATGAATACAGCGACGTGGAGCCCCGCCAGCGCATGCTGCTCCACCTCATCTCCTTTTCCTATAAAAGCGGCATCCCGTCGGAGGCCGACCTGGTCATGGACGTGCGCTTTTTGCCCAACCCTTTTTTCATCGAGGAAATGAAGCCCCTCACCGGCAATGAACCCCGGGTGCGGGAATTCGTCCTGGGACAGGAAGAAACCCTGAAATTTCTCAACCAGTTTTACAGCTTCCTGGACTACCTCCTGCCCCGGTTTCAGCGGGAGGGCAAAACCCACCTCACCTTGGCCATCGGCTGCACCGGCGGCCAGCATCGTTCGGTGGTCATTGCCAACGTCCTGGGAGAGCATCTGTCCCAGGTAAATCTGCCCTTCACCCTCACTCATCGTGATATGGCCCAAGTTTCAGGAGGATAATGCATGATCGGTGTGTTGATCGTCACTCACCAAGAACTTGCTCAAGCGTTACTTTCAGTGGTCGACCTCATCATGGGTCGGCAGGAAGGCATGGCCGCGGTTTCCCTGGACCCCGCTTTGCCGCCCGAAACCTGCATGGAACAGATCAAGCAGGGGCTGAACCAGGTGAACAACGGCCACGGCGTCATCATCTTCACCGACATGCTGGGAGGTACCCCCTCCAATCTCAGCCTCTCGTTCCTCCAGGAAGGCAAAGTCGAGGTGGTCACCGGGGTCAACCTGCCCATGCTCATGAGGCTGGCCCACCTGCGGGAAAGCACGGATCTCGGCGAAGTGGCCGCGGCCCTGAGGGAATCCGGCCAACAGGGCATTACTGTGGCCAGTGAGGTCCTGCACCGGAAATGACCCCTTCTCCTTTCATCCGGCGGGCAGGTCTCACGGATGTAAGGTCTCTAGCGGAAATCGAAAAGGTTTCCTTCCCGTCCCCCTGGTCCCTGTGGTGCTTTCTGGCGGAATATGCCAACTCCAAAAGCACCATCCTCGTCGCCGGTCCCTCTCCCCCCGACCCCTGGGAAATCTGGGGTTATGTCATTTATTGGGTCATAGCCGACGAAATGCACCTCCTCAACCTGGCCGTCCACCCGGCCCAGCGCCGCCGGGGCATTGCCCGCTCCTTGCTGACCGCGGCCCTGGACCAGGCCCGCGCTCATGGCGCGGCGGTGGTGTGGCTGGAGGTGCGGCCCTCCAACACCGCGGCCCTGGCCCTGTACCACTCTTACGGTTTTGAGGAGATCGGCATCCGCCCGGGATATTACACCGACAACGGCGAAGACGCCCTGATTTTGGCCTTTTCCTGGGATGAGGACAGGCTCTGGGAATAATACCGTTTTCGGTTTCCGGTTTCCGGTTTTCTGTGAAAAGAAATAAGTGATGTAGGGCGGGCACTGCCCGCCGAAATTTTGTCGATATGGAACAGGCTGTAGGGCGGGAAAGCGAAGCGCATCCCGCCTTTTGTATTGTGAATTTTTCCAGCCGAGATCACAGAAAATCAGGCTGTGTAGGGTGGGCTCTGCCCACCATAATCTGTTCACTGATCACTGGCACCTACAAGATCCTCTCACCAGAAGACTCTCACGCCATCCTGTTTTTCAATGCAGCAGATGCAGATTCCCCAGGTTAACCTGCTTTACTCCCGAGTCCAGGGCCACCTGGCGGGCCCGGAGCGCGAAATCCCGGGAGGTGACAGGCAGGTCATGGAGGTAGAATTGGGGGTAAAAGGCCAGCAGGCTGTAAGGAATGTCGGGATTGAGGCTGGCGATGAACCGGGCCAACCCGTGGATTTCCTCCAGGTCCACGTAGCCCGGCACGAGCAAGGTGCTGCCGGTTAACAGGGGCACCTCCGGCCGCTCCCCCATCCGGGCGGCCAGGGCCGCGAAGTTTTTCAGGGTCCTGCTGTTGCTTACCCCGGTTAAAGCCAGGTGCATTTCTTCGCTGAAGGTCTTCAGGTCGAACTTGATGATGC
>CAZLRL010000084.1:0-9091 GCA_964561645.1 uncultured Desulfobacterales bacterium | reverse complement strand
CTGCTCTAGATCAACAAATCTAATATTACCCTTAGCCACCTACCCCAACTTCCTCGATCAGTATGGCGGCCAACTCCGGCTCCCGCCGACTGCCTCTGATCATCAGGTTTTCGGTCCCGGAAATCTTCCGTCACCCTGTCGGCCAAACGGCTGACTTCCTGGTTGATTTCCCCGGTCGGGGATTGAGGTCTTGCTTCAATTTCACATGCAGAGTAGAATGGCTCACTAGGAGCAGTCTGTTAGAAAGCCGGCAGGCAAGAGATGGATGAGTTCAAGGACGAACTGGAATTACATTCCACCACTCTCGAGGAAGAGGCCCAGAAGATTGTCCAGACATCAGGCCTGTTAACTGATAATTTAGTCAAGGCCAACAAGATAGTCTGGCGTATGCTTGCCTTTATCTGGGCCGTGATGATTTGTCTGCTCCTGGCTTATGTAGCATTTTTACCCAAAACGACCTTTTACAGTGCATCCGGTTCTTATGACCGATATGCCAGAAATATTGCTCCAGCCAGCCAAACAGCTCTAACAGCATCTTCTCCTCACTCGTCATCTCCGCCCCCTCCTCCTGAATATTTTCCCCAGCTCCTCAATCGGATTCGCGCCGCTCAACTGGAAAAAGATATCGATCTTTTTCTCAGTGTCTATTCTCCCAGTTTTCCCGAAATAGGGAAAAAAAGGGAACAGACGTTAAAAATTTGGAAAACTTTTAATTTTCTCGACATACAATTCCTGATCGACCACCTCCAACAAAAAGATTCTCAGACTTTCTTGGCACAGGTTACCTGGAGTATCAAAACCCAAAACCTGGATACCGATGAGATTAAACGATCATTAAAATCCTACCAGGTTTCTTTTTCTAATAAGTCAGACAAATGGTTAATCCAGGATCTCGAAACGCTGGATGACCAAAAGTAAATAGTGCAAATTCTACCTCTATTTCTTTTGAAATAGTCCAGGGAAAAAACTCCCTAGTCGTTCGAAAGATGGGCTTTATCGAATGATTTCGTGGTAAATTTTTAAAATGTCAAAAATAAAAGACAGCTAACTATACTACCAAACAATCGAGCCAAGCTTAATGGGATAGTTCTATGGATAGCTCCTTCCCGGTTATTAATGTCGCGGTCATCATAATTTTGTGCGGCCTCACCTGGTGGTACGCCAAATCCACCAGCAATCTGTTGCGGCAGTCTCAACAACAGGTGGCGGCCATTCAAGATCAAGCTCTCGCCAAAACTCAGGAACTCCAGAAGTCCTATGCCCAAGTCGTTAAAGAAATCGAAACCCGCCAACAGGTAGAGGAAAGGCTGAAAGAAAGTGAAGCCCGCTTTGCCGCGTTTATGCGGCATTTGCCCGGTAGTGCCCTCATGCGGGACCTCAATGGCCGCTACTTGTTCGCCAATGAAACCTGGGAAAAGTATTTCGGCCAGGTGCGGGAAGACCCGGAAGCAGTCTGGCCTGCGGGCCTCGGCCACGGTCTTTCGGAAAGGGAGCAAGAGGTCCTCCAAAACGGACAGTCTCTGGAAAGCCTCGAAACTCTCGAGGGAGACGACGGCAAGCATTACTGGCTCGTGAAAAGGTTTCCCATCCCGAGCCAGGATGACCAGGAGGTCATGATAGGAGCCATCGGCATAGACATTACCGCCCGGCGCCAAGCCGAGGCAGCCCTTTCCCGGGAAAAGGAACGGTATCGCATTCTGGTGGAAGAAACGCCCTTGGGGATCTCCATCATCAGCAAAAGCGGCCATTACAAGTATGTGAATTCCGCCTTCGTCCAGATGTTCGGCTACACTTTGGCGGAGGTCCCTCATGGCCGGGCCTGGTTTGCCCGGGCCTTCCCCGACCCCCAATATCGGCAAGAGGCTGTCTCGGCCTGGAAAAACGACCTGCTGCCTTCCCAGACAGGGCCTACCAGAGCCAGGACCTTTAAAGTAACCTGTAAAAACGGTTCCGAAAAAGTCATCAATTTCCGGGCGGTTTCCTTGTCCACCGGAGACCGCTTTGTTGTTTACGAAGACATCACCGCCCGTCACCGGGCCCAGGAGGAACTCAAGCAGTCGGCGTTTAAATATCGTTTGCTGATCAACCAGATCCCGGCCGTAGCCTTTAAAGGCTATGCCGACTGGAGCGTCGATTTTTTCGACGACAAAGTGGAAACCCTGACCGGCTATGCCAAAGAACTTTTCGACTCCCGCCGCCTGCGCTGGTGTGACCTGATACCTCCGGAAGAACTGGAGGGGTTGAAAAGCACTTTTCTCGAGGCCCTGAGAACCAATCAGTCTTACGTACGAGAGTACCGCATCAGGAAAAAAAACGGCGACTTCGCCTGGGTCCAATGCCGGGGGCAGATCTTCTGTGACGCCGAAGGGAAGGTGGAATACGTCAGTGGAGTCACCTTTGATATAACCGAACGCAAACAGGCGGAGGAGGCCCTGCGGCGGCGGGAGGCCATCTTGGCCGCGGTGGGTTTCGCCGCCGAGTGCTTCTTACAATCCGTCTCCTGGGAGGAAAACATTCAGGAAATTTTGGCGCGCCTGGGTCAGGCCGTGGCCGCCAGCCGCGCCTATATTTTTGAAAATTCACCTCAGAAAGACGGCGACCTGCTGGCGGTCCAGCGCTATGAATGGGCGGCCGCCACCCTTACCCCCCACAACGATGATGCACACCTGCAGCTTTCCTGGCCGGAGAGTGGCTTGACGCGGTGGCAGGACGAACTGTCCGGCAACCGTTTGATCACGGGCCAGATCAAGGACTTCCCGCCCTCGGAACAAGAGTTCCTGCGAGCTCGGGACATCGATTCCGTCCTGGTGGTACCCATCTTCACCGGCCAAAACTGGTGGGGCTTCATCGGCTTCGATGAGTGTCTGCAAGAGCGGGAGTGGTCCCCGGCCGAGCTCGAGGCTCTCAAGGCCGCGGCCAGCACTCTGGGGGCTGCCATCCTGCATGAACAAGATGAAACCGCGTTGAAGGACTCGGAAAAAAAACTGCGCTCCCTCTCCTGCCAGCTGCTGGACGCTCAGGAAAACGAGCGCAAACGCCTGGCCGCGGAATTGCACGATGAATTGGGACATGCCTTGCTGACCTTGAAGCTGCGCCTGGAATCCCTGGAAAATCGCCTCAACCCTGAGCAGGAGGGTCTGAAACAAGAAACCAGACAGATAATCAGGTTCTTGCTCGACACCATTGAAGGAGTGCGCCGCCTCTACCTGGACTTGAGCCCCGGAGACCTGGAGGACCTGGGGTTGACCAACGCCCTGGGAGCCCTGATCGGGGACTTTGCCGCCCTGCAAAAGAACATCAAATGGACCGTTCATCTGAAGAAGCTTGACGGCCTCTTTCCCCTGGCGGTACAGACGGCCATTTACCGGGTGGTGCAGGAAGCCCTGACCAACATCGGCAAACATGCCGAGCCTCAGAAAATTTCTTTGACCGTGAAAACAGAACCTCAACAGGTCAACTTTACCATCGTCGACAACGGTAAGGGCTTTAACGTCTCCCAGGTTTTCAATGCTAAAAAAACGCTGGGTCTGTTGGCCATGGAGGAACGGGTGAAAATCTTGGGAGGCTCCTTTGAGCTTTGGAGCCAACCGGACCAGGGGACCAAAGTCTCGTTTACCATTCCGCGCGAGGAGGGAAAATTTGAAGAATTACAGCATCGTGGTGGCTGATGATCACGTCATGTTTCGACAAGGGCTCAAGCTGATTATCAATCAGCTCGAAGGCGTCGCCATCGTCGGGGAGGCCGGCGACGGCCTGGAACTGCTGGAGCTTTTGAGAAAAACCACCCCGAACCTGATCATCATGGATATTTCCATGCCCAATCTCCGAGGCCTGGAAGCCACCAGGGAGGTGAAAAGGCTTTACCCTCAGGTGAAGGTGTTAATCCTCACCATGCACAAGAAAAAGGAGTTTGTCCGCCAGGCCTTGCTTGACAAAGCCGACGGCATTCTCCTCAAAGAAGAACCGGGGAGCGAACTGCTCCGGGCGGTGCAAACCATCAGAAACCAGGAAAAGTACCTCTCCCCCTTGCTGGCCACCATGGTGGCCGGCCTGGTCATGGGAAAAGCAGAAATCGACAACCTCTCGAGCCGGGAACGTGAGGTTTTAAAGCTGCTGGCGGAAGGGAAAAAAGCTCAGGAGATTGCCGACGCCCTCTACATCAGCATCTTCACAGTTCGCCGACACCGGCACAACATCATGAAGAAACTGGACATTCAGAACTTCACCGACCTGGTCAAGTACGCCATCTCCCAGGATTATATCCACGAGCACGTTTAATCATTTAAAAAAATATATCCTGTTTCTAGCGGTCTTGGCGCCGATTCTCCTCTGGTTGAGTTACAACAGTTCTCAGGCTGGCATCTTGCCAGGATGCTCTCCGTCGGCCGTTTCCCAGCAAATGATTCTCGACAAGGTAGACCTTTTGGTCCTGCACGTGGTGGAAGGGGGCCAAAGGCACACGCGGCAATACGGTCAGGGAGAGCTGCGCCCCGGGGGACCTCTGAAGGTCAATGGATATGTCACCGGGGTGGTGGTGCTGTGCCACGGCGAGATCGAGGCCGACCTGGACGGCAAACTGATGAAGCGAATTCAGGCCAACCACGACGCCAAGCTGACCTGCAAGGATTCCGGTGCCGGCACAGCCGTGGGATCGAGTTATCCGTATATCCCGCCCGGGACTCGAACCGGAGGGACGGAAAAGACGCCATCAACACCGGGGGCAGGGAAGTACCGCTTCGGCGGCTATGCCTATTTTCCCAGGATTGTGGGGACCGGAGTGTCCCGGGAGGATCAATTTTTTATCTCCCTGAAAAAAGACACTGTGTCGGTGCGCATTCCGGTGCAGCAGCTAGGCTGTCGTACCATCTTCACCAGCCCAGGAGCCCAGGAGCACGTCACCTTCCAGTATCAGGGGACTTCGCTGGCGGACTGTTTTGCTGAGGAAGCCGATCTCCAGCAGAGGTTGAGGGCCGTATCGGAGGGCATCCGGGGGTGGAAAGCAGGTTCGGCCAGAAGCTGATGAGCCGCGTCAATCTGGTGGATTACGAAGACCTTCATAATGCGCTGAGCCCTTTCCGCTTCCTGGCAGGGGTGGGGGCCTAAATTTATGCGGCGGCCATTTCCCGGCCGCAGCTGTCCGGAAGGCTCAGACAATACCCGAAATTTCCGCGGTCATGGTTGTCCCTGAAAAACCACAGGGTTTTTTTCAGGCTCGAGGGAGCTCGGCCGCCGGACAAAGGAGCTGAGCACTTCTCGGGCTAGGCCCCCGGCATCTGCTGGTGGAAGGCCAGCTTCCAAGAGTTGTCCAGTTTGACATAAGCACTGCTGGCCAGAGCCATGTACTTCGAACCGTTGCCCTTGCGACCGGCGCTGGCTTTATAGGTCAATAAGGCCGCATAGTCACTCAGTTCCACCACGCGCACGTCTTCAAAACTGACCGTGGTCCATCGGGGTCCCACCGCGCTGGTTTTGATATCGTTGGCCTTTATCATTACGCCCACCGGCTCCGCGAAGACCATCAGGGAGTCGTCGGTAAGGTGGCGCTGGTAGAAGTCGGCCTCCCCCATCCAAAATTGCTTCTCCAGATCCAGCAGCAGTTTTTCGATTTGCACCGTTTGCATCGGTGGTTTCCTCCTATCCATGGAGTAATTTACAATCCGTTGGGTTATTTTTCTGCTTTACATCATCGGCTCATATTTGATTCATATTCAGTGCCTTGGTCATTTTTTTCACTCAGTCCGTTCCACCAGGAGAGAAAGGCTGAGGGCGATGACGGCCACGACATACAATCCCGCCGCGGCGGCAGGGGAATATTCCCATTGCTGCCGGAGCTCCCGCCAGTTGTCCGGCAGCCTCGTCCAGTTGAGAGTTTGCCGGTTCGCCGGATAGGTGGACAGGAAAAACACCACGAGGCTGAGGGCAATACCCGGTGCGGCGGTTAAGGTCAGGTAGAACATCTTCGGTCTGTGCCGCACCATTACCGTGAGAACCGGCGTCGCAGCCAGAGCCGAGACCACCACCCCCAGCCAAGCCCAGCCACGGTAGATCTGCTGAACTGGGAGGTAGTCCTGCCGGGCAGGTTGATCTTGTGGGGCAGCTCGAACAAAGGGGCCCGCGACGCAGCCTTGACCATAGAGGATGGAGGGGGAGGCATAAAATTAGAACCGTGTCACACGAAATGCACCCAAAAGCGAGGCCTAATCGGTCCAGCGGCCATTTTTTGCTTGATTTTTCTAAAAAAACTCTGGTAGTCTGGACCTTCAGACACGTCTCATGGGGGAGGCGGGGACCCGTGCGGTCCCGAAGTCTATTGCTTCCATTTAGCCAAACCAGCACAAGGGGCATGCGTATGATCTCCTGGTGGACAGGTATTCTGTTACTTTGCGCCTTATTGGCTGGCTGCGGCGGCGGCAGGAAAGCGGCTGTGGCGCCTCCTCCGGTCCCGCCTCCGGATTTCGCTCGGGAAGAAATCGCGGTGGAACCGGAACAATCGCTGGCCGAGCAGTTGAGCGAAAACCGGCTGGAAGAACTCCTGGCGAAAAGCGGCCTCGAACGGGAAGATCCCATTTTGGAAGAAGAGCTCAAAAAGTGGGATCAAACTTTGAAAATCGACGTCCCGGTGGCCAAAAACAAGCAGGTCAAGGCCTACCTGGTCTACTTCACCACCGAACGCAAGGGCACCATTCGCAAGTACCTGGCCCGCTCCAGCCGCTATCTGCCCATGATCCGGGAGGTTTTTCAGGAGCATGGCCTGCCGGAGGATCTGGCCTACCTGGCCATGATCGAGAGCGGCTTCAACCCTCACGCCTATTCCCACGCCCACGCCTGCGGCCTGTGGCAGTTCATCCAGGGGACCGGCCGGCGCTACGGCCTGGCCATCAACAACTACGTGGACGAACGGCGGGACCCGGTAAAATCCACCCACGCGGCGGCGCAGTACCTGCTGGATTTGTATAAGCAATTCGGTTCCTGGTATTTGGCCGCGGCCAGCTATAACTGCGGCGAGAACCGGGTGCAGCGGGAGATTGACGGCGGCAACACAAAAACTTCTGGGACCTGTCTTCCAACCAGCGCCTGCCCAAGGAAACCCAAAACTATGTGCCCCAGATGATCGCGGCCACCATTATTGCCAAAAACCCGGAGAAGTTCGGCTTTAAAAGCGTTCCCTACGAACCCCGCCTGCAATACGATGTCATCAAAGTGAACCAGCCGACGACGCTTCAGGCCGCGGCCATCGCCTGCAATGCCCCCGTCGAAGAGCTGGAGTTTTTGAATCCCGAACTCCGCAAAGGCGTAACCCCGCCGGAGCAGGGCCCCTACGTCCTCAATATTCCCAAAAACACCAAAGAGATGTTCGCCAGAAACATCCGGGTGGTGCGGACGGAAGCGCCGGTCCGGGCCAGCGCGCCGGTGCGGACCATCAAGAAGTCTTATGCGCGCAGTTACTCCAAGAAGAAGGCGCCCAGCCGGAAGGTGTCCAAATCCAGCCGCACCAGCCGGAAATCCTCTTCCCGGCGGGTGGTCTCCACCAAAACCCCGGCCCGGACCGCCAGCAAGGCCACAGCCGCTTCCAGCAGCCGGAAGGGTTCGGTACAGACGGCCTCCATCCTGGCCGGCGGCAAACCCGCGGCCTCCCGCTCAAGCGCCCAAAATCAGGCCAAAAACGCTCAGAGCTCGGCTAAAAAACCCCGGGCCCAGTCCAGCAAGAAAAAGGTTTCCTCCCGGAAAGCCGCCGGCAGCGTGACCCTGGCCCACGGGAAAAAAGGCAAGACGAGCGCCGCCAAAGCCCGGAGTTCACAAAAAACGGGCTCCAAGGTGGCCCATGGCGCCAAAAAATCCTCCGTCCGCCTCAAACGCAAGCCGGTGCAAACCGCGGCCAAAACCCGGCCCAACAATTCCTGAAGGTGAAGATAATCCCGACCCTCTCTCCGGTGGCAGGATTATAAGTCAGGTCTGGCACTAAGCTTCAGCGTGCCGGACCTGGCGCGTCCGGGGGAGCGCGGCGTGTGCGGCCCCGACCATCTGGTTCCCAAGCGGGAGCTTGGGAACCAGAAAAACACCGCCTCCCCGATTCGCTCCCTCCTTTGAGGAGCGAACCCCTGGTTCTCGGGATAATCCTTGGGCTATCCTTTACATTTCCCAAGATATTTTCCCGTTTCAGGGGTGCGAAACTTGAGTTCCTAACTTGTCATTCTCAGCTGCTCGACAGTTTGCCCCGCCCTAACCCTGCGACCGGGTGTCAAGCCCGGTCCCGGAGTGGGGGCGGAAAATTTTGAGCCGCGCTCCAGTCTGACGAATTTTTTTTGATTTTTTTTGCTCCTGCCTCTTGATTTTTTCCTCAAAAAGTCTAATTAAATACATATTAGCACTCACACTAGACGAGTGCTAATTATCGTCGTAACTCCCCTATCTGATTCTAAAGGAGGTTTTTTGAATGAAGGTCAAACCGTTGAACGATCGCGTGCTGGTACAACGGCTGGAAGAGGTGCAGGTGACCAAAGGCGGTATCTTTATCCCTGACACGGCCAAAGAAAAGCCGGTGGAAGGACGGGTCAAGGCCGTGGGCCCCGGCAAAGTCAATGACCAGGGCAACCGTATTGCCCTTAACGTCAAGGAAGGCGACCGCATCCTGTTCGGCCGCTATGCGGGCAGCGAAATCAAGATCGAAGGCGAAGAATATCTCATGATGCGGGAAGATGACATCCTGGCCATCGTGGAAGATTAATCTCTCCATTAAGCCAACCTCATTTATTGCCATTACAACCTGACTAAGGAGGATTCGTAAGTTATGTCGAAAGAGATTAAATATGACATCAAGGCCCGGGAGGCCATGCTCGCAGGAGTCAACACCCTGGCCGACGCGGTCAAGGTAACCCTGGGACCCAAGGGCCGCAACGTCATCCTGGAAAAGACCTTCGGCGCCCCCGCCATCACCAAGGACGGCGTCACCGTAGCCAAGGAAATCGAACTCGAGGACAAATTCGAGAACATGGGGGCCCAGATGGTGCGGGAAGTGGCCTCCAGGACTTCGGACGTGGCCGGCGACGGCACCACCACCGCCACCCTGCTGGCCCAGGCCATCTATAAGGAA
>CAZLRL010000083.1:0-9093 GCA_964561645.1 uncultured Desulfobacterales bacterium | reverse complement strand
GCCTCCTGATTTCTCTCCCAGATCCGCAATAAGTTCCATGACTTGCTGATGATCATGCAACAGGGTTTGAAACTGTTCAAAAATCTCGGGGAAGGGCGCGGTTTCCGGTTGCGGCCTTCGAATTCTTTCCCAGAGCCGTTTAACGGGCGTCAGCAAATCTGCCATATTCCTTGCCTGGAACCCTTGCGCCACCTACCGCGGCAAGGGTAAATTTCCTAGTGCCCCCCGCCGCCCTTGAAAAGGTAACCCATCAGGAAACCTGTGAATATCGCCACTACCACCGCCAGAATACCATACAGGAGTCCATGTTGGTAAGCCAGCGACATAAAGAAGGCCGGGAAACCCACCATGCGGACCGACAGGTCGGTGCACTGCCGATCCACGGCCTTGCCGTCCCGGATCGCGATCAGGCATACCTTGTAGGTATCCGGCTTGACGTTGGCCGGGATCCAGAACCGACCCCGGACTTCGAGCCGCCCGCCGCCGGCCGGAGAGAGCTTGAGGCCTTCCGGCAAAGCGGCATAAAGTTTTTCCTGCTGTTTGAGCTCGAAGAATTGTTCCTGGAATTTCCCGTTTTCACTGTCCTTTACCTGTCCCGCCAGGGTTATCTGCTTTTTTAGAGACTGGAAACCCCAGGGCGACGTCCCCTGCAAAAGCTCGGCCGCGCTGGACAGCACCAGATAAAGGGAGGGCGCGCCGCTGACCGTCACTTCGCCCACGTTCATCCACAGGGGTCCCCGGCGCCCTTTGCGCATCAGGTGTTCCTCGCCCTCCGGGCCCATCACCTCCGCCACCGCCTGATGTCCGGCGGGCAGTGTGCCGGTAATCGTCACTTCCCGGCCGTTAAAAAAGGTACTGATCTCCACCACCGGAGGCACCACCTGCAGGGTGACGGTTTCAGCCTGAACTGACGCGGCCAGGCCCAAAAGGACCAGCATGGTCAAGCACCAGACAACGGTGGGCCGACTTCTCATGCGGTGCCGCATTTCAGTGCCCTCCCTTGTAACCCAGGAGCAAATGGGGCGGCCACACCAGGCCTACGAGGATCTGCACCATCACCACGAGGACTATGGAGGCCAGCAAAATCTTCAGTTGATCCCCTTTGAGATGCCGGCTGATGCGGGCCCCGAACTGCGCCCCCAGGGTGGAGCCCAAAAGCAATATGATGGCCAGCACCAGGTCCACCGTGTGGTTGGTGACGGCCTGCAAGATGGTGACGTTGATGCAGGTAAACAGAATCTGGAAGAGGCTCGTGCCCACCACCACGTGCATGGGCATGCGCAACAGATAGACCATCACCGGCACCATGATAAAGCCGCCGCCCACGCCCATGATGGCCGCCAGCACCCCGACAAAGGTGCCTAAAACCAGCGGCATCAAAGCCGACAGGGTCACGCCGGATTTTTCAAATTTTATTTGCCAGGGCAGGGCCTGGACCATACGGGCATAGACCGAAGGTCGGGAAGGACCTTCCGGGGGTCTGCCCTCCGGGGCCTTCTTGCGCAGGCTCTGCAGGCTTTCGATAAACATGTAGGTCCCGATGACCCCCAGCATGACGACGTAGGTGATTTTGATGACAAAATCAGCGCTGCCTGTGGCCCTGAGGATCTTGATGAGCTGCACTCCCAGGCTGCCGCCCACCACGCCGCCGATGAGCAGAAACAGGCCCATCTTGAAATCCACATTTCCCAGACGGTAGTGGGCATAGGTCCCGGAAGTGGAGGCCGCCACGATCTGATTGGAATCGCTGGCCGCGGCCACGGTGGAGGGGATGCCCGCCATGATCAGGAGCGGGGTCATCAGAAACCCGCCTCCCACCCCGAACAGCCCGGAGAGAAAGCCCACCGCGCCTCCCAGGCCAAAAAGCAGAAAAATGTTGCTAGCATTGCCGGAAATGGGCAGATACAGGCTCATTAACATACCCGGGTCTCCTGTGCCGGTTTTCGCATTGCAGACCTCCAGAGGATCACATCGTTGTTTCAGATAGCAAAATGCCCCGCCTCAGCCTCTTAAAAAGCAGCAACTGTGCCAAAACAATATTGTTAATAATTACAATTAGATAAAGAATTGCTCCGGGTGAATCTGGAGCATTTTTGTTTCAAAATGAAATATTCCGGCAGGGGAAGGAGGGATAAAGTGGAATGGAGTAAAAATCTAGTTTCAAAATGAAACAAAGAAAGGGCAAGAAAGGTCGGGAGGGAGATTGAAGGAATCTGGGACTGGCGTAATTACCGGTAAACTCACTCTCACATTGCATCCTGAGCAACCATCGTGACCGAAAAATTCACAACGAAGCATAAAAAATGTAGAACCGCCGCCCCCGGCGGTTTCTTCGCCGGCGAGGGCGCCGGCGCTACATTTTCATATAATATGGAAAGATATAGATTCTTCCCGCCTGCAGCGGCCAAAATGCCAAGAATAGCTTACAATTTCTCAAAAGCTGGAAAATTTTGGTGGGGCGGGCCTCTGTGCCCGCCAAGACGATGGGCGGCCAGAGAGGGCCGCCCTACCGGGGTGGGACCGCTGAAGAAATTTTCGCAACAGTTGTTTATGAGCCTTTGGTACTCCCAAATTATGAAAAATCCTGGTGGCACCGGCGGTCTCGCCTGGCCGTGATTTGGGAGTGGAACCCTGCTTTACCGAAGGGATTTTTTTCCTTGGACCCGTTTATGGTGCGCAGAGCGCACCCTACATGATCTGTTTGGATCGCAAGGACTGGAAAAATTTGGAAAAATCCGGGGTGAGAGGGGGTTTATTTGTTAGGCCAAATTGAACCAGCCTTATAGGGCGTGCCGTGCACGCCAATTCCGGCGGCCAGGGGCCGCCCTATAAAAAATTTTCTAGCGGAACGGCTGGCCACGCTAAGAAGACCTGGACAGACCGTACTTTTTCATCTTGCGCCACAGGGTGGTGCGGGGCAGATCGAGGATGCGCGCCGCCTCCCCCACATTGAAGTGGGTATGGCGCAGGACCTTGAGGATGTATTCCCGTTCCCGGTCTTCCAGGGTGGTCCAGGGCTCGGACGGGGCCCCGGCAAATTCCCGGATATCCGGCGGCAGGTCGTGCACGGTGAGGGTCTGGCCTTCGGCCAGGGCCACGGCCCGCTCCAGGAGGTTCTCCAGTTCCCGGACATTGCCGGGAAAGGCATAGGAGAGCAGGACTTCCCGGGTCTTGGGGTCCAGGCCGCTGATTTTCTTAGAAAACTTTTTGCTGTAGCGGGAAAGGAAAAACTGGGTCAACAGCGGAATGTCGTCCGGCCGGTCCGCCAGCCGGGGCAGGGCAATCTGGACCACGTTGAGGCGGAAATACAGATCCTCCCGGAATCTGCCGGCCTGGACCTCCTGCTTCAGGTCCTTGTTGGTCGCGGCGATAAAGCGCAGGTCAAGCTGGATGGGGCGGCTGGCCCCCACCCGAAAAATCCGCTTTTCCTGGATGACCCGGAGCAGTTTGCCCTGCATGGACAGGGGCATGTCCCCGATCTCATCCATGAAAATGGTGCCCTCATGGGCCGTTTCCATCAGGCCGATCTTGGTGGCGGTGGCGCCGGTGAAGGCGCCCCGCTCATAGCCGAACAGTTCGCTGGCAATAAGTTCCTCGGTAAAGCCCCCGCAGTTGAAGGCCACAAAGGCGCGATCCCGGCGGGGGCTTTCCCGGTGAATGAGGCGGGCCACCAGTTCCTTGCCCGTGCCGCTCTCCCCCTGGATGAGAACGTTGCAGTCCAGGGGGGCCACCTTGCGGATCACCTGGAAGACCTCTTTCATCCGGGGGCTGACCCCGATCATCTCATCCCAGCCCCCCGGCGGCTCGAGGCGGGCTTTGAGCTGGCGGTTCTCCTCCAGGAGCCGCTTGTGCTCCAGGGCTTTCCGGGTCAGGTGCCTGATCTCCTCCAGCTTCACCGGTTTGGACACGTAATGAAAAGCCCCCATTTTGACGGCTTCAATGGCCGCATCCAGGGACGCGTGCCCGGTGATGAGAATAACCTCCGTGTCGGGGGTGCGGCTCTTCACGGCCTGCAAAATGTCCATGCCGCCCAGCCCGGGCAAAACCACATCCAGAAAGACCAGGTCATAGCGGGCGCCGTCCAGGCTGCCCAGGAAGGCCTCTCCGGAGGGGTAGCTCTCCACCCGGTGCCCCTCTTTTTCCAGGGTCTGCTGGAGGCGTTTGCGGACAATCTCTTCGTCGTCGACTACGGCAATAAACATGGCTCTATAAGGACGTGGTCACGGCGGGCTTTTTCTGGCCGAGGGGCAGGACGATGGTAAACATGGTTCCCCGGTCTTTATGACTATGGGCCTCGATGTGGCCCCCATGTTTCTCGATGATGCCGTAGGTCACGGACAGGCCGAGACCCGTACCCCGACCCACTTCCTTGGTCGTATAAAAGGGGTCAAAAATGTGGGGCAGGTGCTCGGGCTCGATGCCGGCGCCGGTATCCTCCACGCTGATTTTCAGTTGGCCGTCTTCCGTGTGCACCTCGATCTGCAAGGTGCCTCCGTCCGGCATGGCCTGAATGGCGTTGATAAACAGGTTCAAAAAGACTTGCTGGAGGCTTTTGCGATCGCCGTAAATCAAGGGCACCCCAGGGGGAATATCCTTTTCCACCTGAATCCCCGAGAGCATGATCTGGTTGCGCACCAGTTTCAAGGTGTCATCCACAACCGCAGACACAGACAGGGGCTCGAATTCCGGCCGTTCGGAGCGGGAAAAATCCAGGAGACCCTTGACGATCTCCGAAGCCCGGTCCGCCTGCACCAGGATGTCATGGATGTAGCCCAGGGCCTCGTCCTGAGGCAGCTCGCGAAAATCCTCCGCCAGGGCTTCCGCGGTGAGGATAATATTATTGATGGGGTTGTTCAATTCATGCGCGATACCGGAAGTCAGGGTGCCGATGGCCGCGATCTTCCGGGACTGGAGCAGCTGCTCCTGGTGTTCTTCCAGCTCCTGGCTCATGCGATTGAAGGCCCGGAACAGAGTGCGAAATTCTTCGGAACGGCTCGTTACCGGGATGGGGGAGAAATCTCCGTGGGCGATTTTCTCCATGGCCGCCTGCATCTGATCCATGGGGCGCACCAGCAGCCGGCCCAGATAAAAGGCCACCAGGATCCCCAACCCGAGGAAAATCAGAATGGAGGTCACGAAAAGATACAGGGCCCGCTGGAAGAGCCGGTCGATCTGGATGCGCTCCTGTTTCTGCCAGCCTTCGGTGATTTCCACCAGGTTTTGTCCCAGGGTGCGCAGCGAGTCTCCCAGGAAAGAAAACTTCAGGGCTTCTCCGGGGCCGCGGGGCTGGATCTGGTTTTGCATCCGGGTCAGGACAGACTTGTAAGCCGTGAGCGTGCGAATAAATTCCGGATCCTTGGGGTCTTGCTCCAACCGGAGTATTTCCGTTTCATTGCTGCTATAGAGCTCTTCCACGAGTTGCACATAGGACAAGGCTTCTTCAAGACTGGTCGCCTGTTGGTAAAGGAGGAAGTTTTTTTCGAAGCGGCGGGCCTCCAGGATATTGGAAAACAAGTCCCCGGTCAGCTCCAGGAGTCGAAGCCGCCGGCCGATATCTCGGTGAATTTGGAAGCTGAAGCCGGCAAAAATAACCACGGACATGACACAGAACAGAAACAGGGTAATAACCCGGCGCCGGATTTTAAAGGTGGTTTTTTTCATCCGCATTTCCTGGATCGGCCAGTCGGTCCGGTGGGCCCGGCCGCTGTCTTGACCGGAAGGAATAGATCAATCATAACAGCAAGCTGCCCAAGTAGGAAGAGGAGAATTTTAGAAAGGGCTGTTGTAGCCTGATAGGCAGATGGTGAAAACGGCTTGGCAAGTTGGATTGGTGCAGGGGGCCGGGAGCGCCGCCCCCGACCCTTGGTCGATTACTTCCCTTTTTTGCCTGCGGCGGCCGGACTCTTTTCCAGCTCGACACCCTGGGCTTCCAACTTCTTCATGTATTTTTCCGGGTTCTTTTTGAATTCTTCATCGCAGCCTTCGCAGCAAAAATAGATGCGCTTGCCCTTGTAGTCCACGAAGATGTCCTTGTTAATCTCGCCCCCGAAAACCGGGCACACAGTCTGAGTCGGTTTGGTCTTGGCCGGGGCCTTTTGGGCCAGGACCAACCCGGCCGGCGCCAGGGTCAGGGCTATGGTGATCAGTAACACGCCTATTTTTTTCATAATCCTTCCTTTTTATCCCTTTTATGGTTAGACATCGCCATTATCAAAAATTAAGCACCCTTTCAGGCCGGGCAAGGTGGCGGGGCGGGAAAAACCAGGGGTTTTAGGAAGCAGGAGCCAGCAAGTAATTGGAGTCCACTTGTCTCGGAGGGGAAAACGGAGCTTTACTCATGCAGATCCAGGCGCTTGATATCCGCGTGCCATTTCCACAGGAGGTAAATGGCCGGATAGATGAGGAGCTGCAGCAAAAAGGAGGTGATCACGCCGCCGACCATGGGCGCGGCCACCCGTTTGGCCACCTCGGCGCCGGTACCGGTAGCCCACATGACCGGAAAGAGGCCGAACAGGGTGGACAGGATGGTCATCAGCTTGGGCCGAAGGCGCATAACCGCCCCGTGTTCCACGGCCTCCTTGAGGTCCTGCTTGTTCCTGAGGGTCCCCGCATCCCGCCTCTCGTCATGGGCCAGATCCAGGAACAGGAGCATAACCGCGCCGGACTCCGCGTCCAGACCCGCCAAGGCGATGAGGCCCACCAGCACGCCCACACTGAGGTTATAATCCAGGCCCCAGAGGAGCCAGAAGGCCCCCACCAGGGAAAAGGGCACAGCCAGAAAAATGATGGCCACCTTGATCAGGGAGCCGGTGCTCAGATACATGAGCATCAGCACCAGGACCAGGGTAACGGGAATAATGACCTGGAGCTTTTCCCGGGCCTGCTCCATGAACTCGAACTGGCCGCTCCAGACCAGGGAGTAACCTGGCGGCATCTTGAGTTTAGCGGTAATGGCCTCCTTGGCCCTCTGGACATAAGTCCCTACGTCCACACCCATTATGTCCACGAAGACCCAGGCCGTGGGGCGGGCTCCCTCGCTTTTGATCATGGGCGGCCCCTGGTGGATTTTGATGGTGGCCACCTGTTCCATGGGAATCTGGGCCCCCGAGGGGGTGGGAATCAGGATACGCTTCAGGGCCGCCGGATTATCCCGATAATCCTGAAAATAGCGCACATTTACCGGATAGCGGGCCAGGCCCTCCACGGTTTCCGTAACCTTCATGCCCCCCAGCGCGGTGGAAATCACCTCCTGGATGTCCCCCACGGTTAGGCCATAGCGGGCGGCTTCCCGGCGGTTGATGTCGAAGTCCAGGTAATAGCCGCCGGTGACCCGCTCGGCAAAGGCGCTGGCCGTACCGGGCACCTCCTTCAGGATGGCCTCGGACTCGGTGGCCAGACGGTTCAGGACCTTGAGGTCCGGCCCCAGGAATTTGAGCCCCACCGGGGTCCTGATGCCGGTGGAGAGCATGTCGATCCTGATCTTGATGGGAAAACCCCAGGAGTTGGACAGGCCCGGAAATTTCACCGCCTGGTCCAGCTCGCGGATGAGGCGCTTGGTGTCGTAGCCCTCCCGCCACTGGTCCTGGGGTTTGAGCTTGATGGTGGTTTCGATCATGCTCAAAGGCGCGGGGTCGGTGGCGGTTTCGGCCCGGCCCACCTTGCCGAAGACATAGTCCACCTCCGGAAAAGTCTTGATGATGCGGTCGGTTTGCTGCAAAAGCTCCTTGGCCTTGGTGATGGAAATGCCCGGCATGGTGGTGGGCATGTAGAGCAAATCCCCTTCATCCAGGTCGGGCATAAATTCCGAACCCAGCATGAGGTAGGGGTAAATGGTAATCCCCATAAGGATCACCGCCAGGATGATGGCGGTTTTGGGGAACCGCAGCACCGCCCGCAAAACCGGGCGATAAAGGGCCATGGTGCCCCGGGAGATGGGGTTTTTGGCCTCCGGGATGATTCTGCCCCGGATGAAATAAATCATCAGGATGGGGATCAGGGTGACGGCCAAAATGGAGGCCCCGCCCATGGCAAAGGTTTTGGTATAGGCCAGGGGGCGGAACAGGCGGCCGCTTTGCCCGGTGAGGCCGAAGATGGGCATAAAGGAGACGGTGATGACCAGGAGGGCGAAAAACAAGGACGGCCCCACTTCTTTGGCCGCGTTGACAATAATATCTCGCCGGGGCGCGTCCGGCGGCGCGTGCTCCAGGTGCTTGTGCGCATCCTCCACCATGACCACCGAGGCGTCCACCATGGCGCCGATGGCAATGGCAATGCCCGCCAGACTCAGGATATTGGCGTTGATGTTGAATTGATATTGCAGGATTATGGAGATCAGGACGCCCAGGGGCAGGCTGACAATGGCCACAAAGGCGCTGCGGAAATGCAGCAGAAACACCAGGCAGATGAAGGCCACAATCAGAATTTCTTCGAAAATGGCCCGCTTCAGGGTATCGATGGCCCGCTGGATGAGGCCCGAACGGTCGTAGGCCGTGACGATGCGGACTCCGGGGGGCAGTCCGGGTTTGAGTTCCTCCAATTTGGCCTTGACCCCGTCGATGATGGCCCGGGCATTTTCGCCGAAGCGCATCACCACGATGCCGCCCACCACCTCCCCCTCGCCGTTGCCTTCGGCCAGGCCCCGCCTGATGTCCGGCCCCAGCCGCACCAGGCCGATATCCTTGACCAGGATCGGGGTGCCCTTGCCGTCGGTGCCCACCACGATGTTTTCCACATCCGCGATGTTTTCGATGTACCCCAGGCCCCGGACCATGTATTCGGTTTCCGCCTGTTCGATGACCCGGCCCCCGGTGTCGATGTTGGAATCGCGGATGGCCTTCCTCACCTTGGACAGCGGAATGCTATAGGCCGCCAGGGTGTTGGGATCCACCACCACCTGGTATTGCTTGACAAAGCCCCCGACGGAGGCCACTTCCGCCACCCCGGGGACGGTTTGCAGCTGGTAGCGCAGGTACCAGTCCTGGATGCTGCGCAACTGGGCCAGATCGTGCTTGCCGGTGGGGTCTTCCAGGACGTATTGGAACACCCAGCCCACCCCGGTGGCGTCCGGCCCCAGGGCCGGGCTCACCGCGGGCG
>CAZLRL010000082.1:0-9163 GCA_964561645.1 uncultured Desulfobacterales bacterium | reverse complement strand
GGTCTATGAGGCCATGCTTCAAGAAGGGGTTATCATCCGGGCCATGGATGCGTATGGCTATCCTGAGCACATCCGGGTCAACGTGGGTCTGCCGGAAGAAAATCAGCGCTTTCTGGCGGCTTTAAAAAAGGTGCTGGGGTTGTAGGGCTGCGGGTGGGGCACCAGATCACTATCACCATCGACGGCCCCGCCGGGGTCGGCAAGAGTACCTTGGGGCGGCGTTTGGCCCAAGCCCTGGGCTACCGCTACGTGGACAGCGGCGCCCTGTACCGGGCCGTGGCCTGGCAGGCCCAAAACGCCCAGGTGGACCCGGGGGACCCCGACGCGGTGGCCCGAATGCTGGCTGATTTTCAACCCCGGGTGACTGCGGATACCCAGGGTTTTCAGGTGGCCGTGGACGGGCGGGATATCACCCCGGAGCTTAGGACCCCGGCGGTAACTGCAGGGTCTTCCCTGGTGGCGACCCAACCCCGGGTGCGGGAGTGGGTGAATCAGACGTTGCGCCATCTGGCCCGGGAAGGCGGCATGGTGGCCGAGGGCCGGGATCTGGGCAGTGTGGTTTTTCCGGACGCGGCCGTAAAATTTTACCTGGACGCCGACCTTACCACCCGGGCCTCCAGGCGGCAACGAGAATGGCAGGCCAGCGGCGGCGGCTCGGGCCTGACCAGCACGCAAAGCACCATCGCGGCCCGGGACCACCAGGATCAAACCAGAGCGGTGGCGCCCTTAACCGTGCCTCAGGGCGCACATTATCTGGACACGACCAACCTCCAACCTGACGAGGTGGCAACGCAATGCCTGGCTTTAATCAGGCAGGACCTGGAAGCCAGGGTGATAGGCATATAAACCTAATAACCAATGCAAGGGGGACAAGTTTTTATGGAACTTACCAACAAACAGGAAACCACAGACAACCTCTCGCCGCAAGACTTGGAGAGCCAGGAAACCGAAGCACAGTCCCAGGAAGAGCTGACCGCGGAGACCTCCGAAAGCACGGACTACCAGCAGCCCGTGGAGCCCGACGAGCCTGCTGCCGCGGCAGAAGCCGGGCCGGAGGAAGCAGCTGAGGAGCCGACCACCGTCACCGAGGCCACTCCGGCCGAGCCCGCGGAGGAAGCAGCGCCGGTAGCTGAGGCCAGCCCTGCCGAGCCCGAAGAGGAGGTGGCGCAGATCTCAGAGGACATTTCACCTGAGCCTGAGACAGTGCCGGAGCTCGGCGCCGAGACCGTGGTGGAAGCCGCGACCGAGGCCATGGCCGAAGCTCCCGCCGAGGCCGCCGCTGAGGCTGTGGAGGAAACCTCCGACGAGACTGGCGAAGGTCCTCTGGAGGAGGCCTTATCGTCCATTTCCCTGGAAACCATTACCGAGGAATCCGACGCCCAGCAGATGAGCGAGATCTACGAGGAAAGCCTGCGCCGGGTCCAGGAAGGGGAAGTGGTCAAGGGCCGCATCGTTTCCGTCACCAAAGATTTTGTCATGGTGGACATCGGCTACAAGAGCGAGGGGCAAATTCCCATTTCCGAATTCACCACGCCGGAAGGTGAAGTGACCGCCGAAGTGGGCGACCAGGTCGAGGCCCTGTTGGAGAGCCGCGAGGACGAAGAAGGACCCCTCATGCTCTCCAAAACCAAGGCTTCCCGCATCAAGGTCTGGGAAGAAATCAGCTATGCCTATCACAATGAAGGCGTAGTGGAAGGCACTATCGTGGCCAAGGTCAAAGGCGGCCTGTCCGTGGACCTGGGCGGCATTTTGGCCTTCCTGCCCGGTTCCCAGGTGGATCTGGTACCGGTGCGCCACACCGACCACCTGATCGGCCAGACCTTTACCTTCAACGTCCTTAAATTCAACCGGAAACGGCGCAACGTGGTCCTGTCCCGCCGCACCCTGCTGGAAAAGGCCAAAGAAGAAGCCAAGGCTACGCTGTTGGCCACTCTGGAAGAAGACAAGGTGGTGGAAGGCGTCGTCAAGAACATCACCGACTACGGCGTCTTTGTGGACCTGGGGGGGCTGGATGGTCTGCTCCATATCACGGACCTGTCCTACGGCCGCATCCGCCATCCCGCCGACCTGTTCAAGGTGGGAGACACCATCACCGTCAAGGTGCTGAGCTTCGACCGGGAAAAGGAGCGCATTTCCCTGGGCCTGAAACAGCTGGCCCCGGACCCCTGGACCATGGTCCAGGAGAAATATCCTTTGGGATCCAGAGTCACCGGCAAAGTGGTGAGCCTCACCGACTACGGGGCCTTCGTGGAACTGGAGCCCGGCGTCGAGGGGCTGATCCATATTTCCGAGATGTCCTGGACCCGGAAGATCCGCCACCCCAATCAGGTCCTCACCGTGGGCGACGTGGTGGAGGTGGTGGTCCTGGAACTGGACCCCCAGCGCAAGCGCATCTCCCTCAGCCTGAAACAGGTGGAGCCCAACCCCTGGGAGGTCATCGGCGACAAGTACCCGGTGGGCTCGGTGATCGAAGGGAAAATCAAAAATATCACCGACTTCGGTATCTTCATCGGCATTGACGAAGGCATCGACGGGCTGGTGCATATTTCCGATATTTCCTGGACCAAGCGCTTCAAGCACCCCTCGGAACTGTATAAAAAGGGCCAGACGGTGCAGGCCAAGGTGCTCTATATCGACAAGGAAAACGAACGTTTTTCCCTGTCCATCAAAGAGCTCAATCCCAATCCCTGGGAGTCCATTGCCGAGCGCTATCCCATCAACAGCCTGGTCACCGGCACCATTACCAATATCACCGACTTCGGCTTCTTCGTGGAGGTGGAAGAAGGCATTGAAGGCTTGGTGCATATCTCGGAGCTCAGCCGGGACAAGCAGAAGATGGCCACTCTCAAGGTGGGGGACCAGATCCGGGCCAAAGTCATTCACTCTTCGCCCCAGGAGCGGCGCATCGGGCTCAGCATCCGCCGCCTGGAAACGGAAGAAGAGCAGAAGAACTACCGGGATTACATGAAGTCCTCCTCGGAAGCCACCTCCAATCTGGGGGAAATCCTCCGGCAAACCCTGGAGCGGGAAGGCAGCGACGAAGTGGGCTCCAAATAAGGTGATCATCATGCGGCGACAGCTCCGGACCGGAGTGCGATTGGCGGTGGTGATGGCGGTGCTCCTCGTTTTTGGGGTCACCACCGCGCAGGCTTTTTGGAACCCGGCGGCATTCTTTGGCTATGGCGATCGGGTGGCGGTGGTGGAAATCACCGGCATGCTTGCCAGCTCCACCGATATTCTGGAAAACCTGAAAAAATTCCGGCAAGACCGCCGGGTGCGGGCCATTGTCCTGCGGGTCAACTCCCCCGGCGGCGTGGTGGGCCCTTCCCAGGAAATCATGAAGGAAGTGGAGAAGACCAAGAAGGTGAAAAAGGTGGTGGCTTCCTTCGGCAGCATGGCCACTTCGGGGGGCTATTACGCCGCCTGTGCCGCGGATGTCATCATGGCCAATCCCGGCACCGCCACCGGCAGCATCGGGGTGATCCTCAAGCTGACCAACCTGGAGGATCTGGCCAAGAAGGTGGGAGTGGATGTTTATTCCCTCAAAGCCGGCGCCCTGAAGGACATAGGGGATCCTTTTAAACCCTTGAGTCCGGAAGGACGCAAGGTACTCCAGGAACTGTTGGATGACATCCACGAGCAATTCATCCGGGACGTGGCCAAAAACCGCCAGCTGCCCCTGGAAAAAGTCCGGGCCCTGGCCGACGGCCGGGTCTTCACCGGCCAGGAGGCCCAGAAACTCGGTCTGGTGGACGCCATGGGCAATTTCAACGACGCGGTGGAACGGGCCGGGCGCCTGGGAGGCATCAAGGGCAGGATCGAAACGGTGTATCCGGAGAAAAAGGTATCCCTGCTGAATCTGCTTTTGGGTCAGGATATCGGCGAGAATTTAAAGACCCTGACCCTGCCGTATCCGGAACCGGCCTTTCTCCCACCCGGGTTTCACTGACCTCTGGTGTCCCCCTTGGGGTCAGGAAACCTGGTGATATATAGGACCTGATGCCGGCAGCTTCACCCGGTCACGGCCGGGAGGGTGGGTCAGGTAAAAGCTAACGGTATGTCTAAGCAAGGATACAAAAAGACCTGGAGCCAGGGGCCTAGCCCCTGGCTTTTTTTTTGGGGTCCGATCCGGGCGGCGGCGTATCATAACAACCTGATTCCCTGAAAAAAAAACAGGGTCAGGATTGACCCTGCCAGCGATTTTTCAAGAAGGGGAATTTCTCAACCCCGCTTTTTCCTCCAGCCGAACACTCCCAACCCCAGAAGACCGGAGCCGAAAAGCCAGACAGCCGCGGGAACAGGGGTGTGAGAGATTGCGGTGCTGTAATAGATCTCGTCTATGGACCCGCTGCCGACGTAAAATATAATTTCGGCAGCCGGACTGTCACTCACAATACCAAGGAAATTGGGACCAGGTCCGGTAAACGCCGGCGTTAACCTCTGATCGCCGAAGTCCACCATATGTATCCCACCCTGGAGAAAATACAGCCCGAAGGCATAAACCGAGGCATCAGTATTATCGAAATTATCAAAGGCTAAATAGGGATACCCTCCACCCCCGTTGCCGAAATATTCTTCAAAATAAAGATACTGGATCCCATCAATCGCATCCGTGGGAGACCCGTTGTTCATGATCATGAATTCATTGGAGGTTTCTCCGATCATCGACAGAGACCATCCGGAGAGGGTAAAATGGCCATCCAAATCGAAGTTGGGGTTGTCCGGGTTGAACCCGGGAATCGGACTGGCCAGACTGGTGTGGTCAACGGGGTGGTGGTGGATAATGGGTATCGTCTCGAAACTCTCCATTGTTACTGAGCCGGCCGCGTGGAGAAAAGCAGTCTCGTCGTAATAAATAACAATGGCACCCTTCGCATAGTTGGAGTTGGTAAATATTATTAATCCCACCATGACCAGGCTGAAACAAAGTTGGCTTAGATTTTTAATCATGAGGCCCGGGCCTCCTGTTTGTAAATTAAAGTAAATTTTAATTTTCTTAAAATTAGCTTAATTTTTCTTGATTAATTTTTATATTTGTTTTATATAGGACTAAGATTCAGTTGATTTGCTGGTTATTGGCTGGTTAAAATTTTTATAAGTTATTTCTGTACTAATAGTAACCATGACATCTCTATTTTCAATAAGGTAAATCCTGTTTTTTCGGGTTATAATCCTGATAAATACAATTATTAGACCCTACAATTATAATTTATTTGGGGCAGGTTCTTAATAAAAATACCTAATACTATTGTCAACAATGTCCAAATAACAAAACACTACGTGCAAAAGTTTAAGTTAAGAAAATGAAACACATGTCGCATGTCACCATTTATTCACCATGAACACCAGGCGGCCATACCTCTATCTTGGGGAAACGTTCTTACCCGGTCAGGTAATAAAGGCGGCGATTGGCTTTTCCCGGAACAGGGTCCCGGATTTTTTGACTGGCAATGAGGCCTAGAGGGGAAGAGCGACGAAAAAGGCCGGAGGTGGGCTCTTGTTCTCAGAGGTTGGTTGAGCTTGGCAGGCAAATTGCCGGAGGACACCCCCGGGCCGGGGCCGCGGGGCCTGCCGCGGGAGCTCCGGCACAGTTCGGGCCCTCACCGCTGGCGGCAAAAATCAGGGCCCTCAGATGTGCTTGGAAATACGGGCTAAAGGGATGATAGCCGCAATCGTTCAGGTTCTCTGGGGCCGGGTGGTCAGATAAGCCGGAGGAGGGTAACTTTTCCTAGAATGAACTCAGATCCCCGGCCCCCTCCCGGATGACTTCGGGGACGTCGTCGATCAGGGAAATGATGCTGGAGGGGGCGGGCAGAATAATGCCGGCGTCGATCACCACCTCCAGATGCCCTTTGAACTTCTCGGCGATCTCGTAAGGGTCGCTCTCCGGCGACTGCTCCGGCAGACTGGCCCCGGTGGAGATGATGGGGTGGCCCAGCATCTCCACCAGCTCGAGGCAGATGGGGTGGTCGGGCACCCGGATGCCCACGGTGTGGCGTTTGGTCTGAAGGATTTTGGGCACCTGGCGGGAGGCCTCCAGGATGAAAGTAAAAGGGCCGGGCAGCAGGCGCTTCATGGTTTTGTAGGCATAATTTCCCACCCGGGCGTATTCATTGATATTTTTCAGATCCGCGCAGATAAAACTGAAGGGCTTGGACAGGGGCCGCCGTTTGAGTTGGTAGAGACGGCTGATGCCCTTCAGATTGTACAGATCGCAGCCCAGCGCGTAGCCGGTGTCCGTAGGGTAACCGATGAGGCCGCCGCTGGTGAGGGCCTCCACCACCTGACGAAGCAGGCGAACCTGGGGATTATCCGGATTGATGCGCAGAATCATAATTTTTCCCCTTGACCTGATGGGCGCTTCCGCTTGGTGGCCCTGCCTTTCTTGGCCTGGCGGGATTTGCCTTCGGAATCAGCCGAGGTCTCCGCGGTCGAGGCCGTAGCGGCAGGAACGCCCTGGGCCCACACCTTTTCCACCTGGTCTTTGACCCAGTGGGCATCCCACCACTCCACCGGGTTGACAAAATCACCCTGAATCAGCATGGAAAAATGCAGATGGTCGCCGCCCGCCAGCCCGGTGGTGCCGGTGAGCCCCAGGGTCTTCCCTTTCTCGACCTGTTCGCCGGGTTTCACATCAATTTTGCTCAGATGGCTGTACATGGAAAAAACACCCATCCCGTGGTCCAGAAGCACGGTGTTGCCGTAAATCCCCAGGGGCTCGGCCAGCACCACCAGGCCGTTATTACCCGCGGGTACCGGACTGTGGATGAGGGAGGCCAGGTCTTCCCCTTTATGCACCTGCTCATCCACGGCCTGTTTCTGCCATATGTAGGTGCGCTGGTCGCCGAAGCGGGCCATGGATTTTCCCAGCAAGCGCTGGAAGGCCCCGGACCATAGGGGTTCGGGCTGGCTCGCGGCGCAGGCCTGGCGTATCTTGTCGTGGTTGGCCTGGCGCATCTTGCGGTTGACTTCCAGATAGGTCTGCAACGGGTCGCCCTGGTGGACTTCGGGAAACTTGGCCGCCACCTGGTTTAAAAAACCCTCGGACAGGTTCATGTTGTCATGACGCCAGCGCTTGGCACGCAGACGCAGGGACACACTCTGCTTGGCCTCGTTCCCTACCCCCGCCCGGGCCACAATTTCCGCGGGGAGTGAAACCGGAGCATCAAGGGGAAGGGCGAAGAACGCGGCATAGTGCCCTTTAGGCCCCTTGGGTGCCGGGTAGCCCTCGAAAAAGCGCTCCCCTATCTGGACGCCGCTCTTCTTGACCGTCTTGTTGACCTGGTACACGATCAGGCCCGTGCCTCCGGGGTGCAAGAGGTGGCTCACGGCCACGAAGTTCACGCTGATGGGGACCAGTTGCACTTCCGTGTCCCAGGTGAGGTCCGTGCCCCGCCCCTGGAAAAAGTTGCGCCAGGAGCGGTCCTTGGCCTTGACGCTGAACGTAGCTTTCCCTTCTTGGAGGCCCAGGGCTTTGGGGTCCAGGGAGACGGGAATCTCCACCGTCGAGCCCCCTTCGCCGCCCGGAGGAAAGCTGCGGCTCAGCACGGTTTTCTCCTGTCCGGCCTGGCGCAGGCTTACTTTTATTTCTTTCAAACCGCTCTTTTGATCCCCCGCCTTGAGGGTAAAAGTGGAATTGGGGCCGACCACGGCCGCCTGCTCCGAGACCTCCACCCACGGGTTTCCCCAATCCAGGCTGGCCAGGACCAGCCAGGCCAGGAGGGCCAGACTCCCCAGGGCCAGGCCCGCCAGGAAAAACCCTCTCTTTCTCCCCCAACTAAATCTCTTATCCTTTAGCATGGTGGTATAGTAACAATTCTCTTTCGGCCGGGCAAGGTGAGGGTCACGCTTTCTCAAGCTTGTTTTTCCCTCGAACCGGACTTATTTTATATGGTTAAAGATATGTATATAAATTGACTCCTGGGGGAGGAAAATCGTGGGTTTCAAAAGCAGTGCGGCTCCCTCCGTGATCCCTGCCGACTTGTTTGAGCAATCACTATGTCGAATCAAAAAACCGAAGTAACTCTGACCCTGGGGGATATGCACTGCGCCGCCTGCGTCAGCCGGGTGGAAAGAGCCCTGCGCCAGGTGCCCGGGGTGGACCGGGCCCAGGTGAATCTGGCCACCCGCCGGGCCAAGGTGCACTTTGACCCGCGCCAGGCCGACGTTCCGGCCTTGCAGCAGGCCGTGGTTTCCGCGGGCTACAAAGTGGAATCCTGGGCCGAGGAGGCCCCGCCGCCTCCACCGCCGGAAGAGGAAGCCCGGATATTCAAAAGGCGCTTTCTCACTGCCCTGGTTCTCAGTCTGCCCGTGGTTCTGGGCCACCTGCTGCCCTCTTTGCCGCAATGGCTGGGTATCCACCCACACACCTGGCATTTCGTGCTGCTGGTTTTGGCCACGCCGGTGTTGTTTTATTCCGGGGCCTCGTTTTTCAGCGGCGCGCTGCGGGCCGCGCGCCACGGCGCCACCAACATGGACACCCTGGTGGCCCTGGGCACCTCCGCGGCCTATGGCTACTCCGCCTGGGTGGTCTTTTTCCCGGCCACCGTGGCCGCGGCCGGGCAAAGCCCCGCGGTCTACTTCGACACCACGGTCATGATCATCACCTTCATCCTCCTGGGTCGCTGGCTGGAGGCCCGCACCCGGGGCCGGGCCTCGGAGGCCATCCGCCGCCTTTTTGCCCTGGCGCCCCCCACCGCCCGGGTGCGCCGGGACGGTGAAGAGCAGGAGGTGCCCCTGGCCCAGGTGACGGCAGGGGACGAAGTCGTGGTGCGCCCGGGGGAGAAAATCCCCGTGGACGGCGTGGTGCTCGAGGGCACCAGCAGCGTGGACGAATCCATGCTCACCGGCGAGAGCCTCCCGGTGGCCAAGGAGCCGGGAGCCGAGATCTGGGGCGCCACCCTGAACCAGCGGGGTTTTCTGGTCTTTCGGGCCACCCGGGTGGGCGAGGACATGGTCCTGTCCCAGATCATCAAGCTGGTGGAAGAAGCCCAGGCCGGCAAGGCCCCCATCGAGCGCCTGGCCGACAAGGTCGCGGGCATCTTCGTGCCCGTGGTTCTGGGCCTGGCCGGGCTCACCTTTGTTGGCTGGCTGCTGTACGGCCCCGCCCCGGCCCTGTCCCGGGCCCTGGAGAACATGGTGGCCGTCCTCATCATCGCCTGCC
>CAZLRL010000081.1:0-9219 GCA_964561645.1 uncultured Desulfobacterales bacterium | reverse complement strand
CGCCACACCATTTCCGTCTGGGTGGACAATCAGCCCGGGGTGCTCTCCCGGGTCACCGGCCTGTTCTCCGGCCGGGGCTTCAACATCGAGTCCCTGTGTGTGGCCGAAACCATGGACGAGGACGTCTCCCGTATCACCCTGGTGACCAGCGGCGATGAGCAGATCATCGAACAGATCATCAAGCAGTTGCGCAAACTCATCAACACCGTCAAGGTCGTGGACCTGAGCGAACAGGAACACGTGGAGCGGGAAATGGCCATGGCCCGGGTCAAGGCCGAAGACAAATCCCGGGCCGAAGTCCTGCGCATCGCCGACATCTTCCGCTGCCGGGTGGTGGACGTCTCGCCCACCACCTACACCCTGGAGATCACCGGCACCCACGAAAAGCTGGAGGCGGTGCTGGGGCTCCTCAAGGCCCACGGCATCCTGGATGTGGTGCGCAGCGGCTCCCTGGCCATCCAGCGGGCCAAGAAGGATTGATGAAGCTGTTGGCTGTCAGCTTTCAGCAGTCAGTTTCGAGTTTGGAGTTTGGAACCCTGTCACTGAACACTGATTAATGATCACTGCGGCTCCAAACATAAAAAGGCCGTAGGGCGGGAAAGCGAAGCGCATCCCGCCTTTCGCGTTCTTTTAGGAGTCAACAGTCAACAAAGAAAAAAGCAGCCGTAGGCTTTACTGTGAAAATCCCAAGCTGTAGGGGCGGGTTTTAAACCCGCCCCTATAAGTCCCAACCTCCCTTGACCGGGAACACAGGCATCTTGCCTGTGTCTTTGAGCCTTAGGTGGTATGTAGGGTAGGGTAGGGACCAATTAAGGTTAGTAGATTATGCAAATCCTCATCATCCTTTCCAGCTCCGACCCGGAAATCAAGTGGAACGCGGTCAGATTCGGCAACCATCTCTTAAACGAAGGGGATGAGGTCACCATTTTTCTAAACGGCCCGGCCGTGGACCTCCTGCAAGGGGACAGCGAGCAGTTCCCCATCGCCGAGCAGGCCAAACTCTTCACCCTGAGCGAGGGGGTGCTGGTAGGCTGAGGCAAATGCATGGCCATCCACGGTGTGGATGAAAGCGACCGGCTCAAGCTCAGCAACATGAAGTTTCTTTCCGAACAGATGCGCCAGGCCGACAGGATTCTGAATTTCTGAGGCCCGCGGGGGATGTCCGGGTTTGCTCCTGGCCACGCCCCTTCATTGACCACTAAAACAAGGAGTTTTCATGGCGATCACGATTTATTACGACAATGATGCGGATTTAGGGGTTCTGAAGGGCAAGAAGGTGGCCATCATCGGCTTCGGCTCCCAGGGGCACGCCCAGGCGCTCAACCTGCGGGACTCCGGCGTGGACGTGCTGGTGTCCGAGATGCCGGGGACGCCCAATTATGAGGCCGCGGAGAAGTACGGCTTCCAGCCGGTGGGCGCGGCCGAGGCTGCGGCCCAGGCCCAGGTGGTGCAGATCCTGACCCAGGACCACGTCCAGGCCCGGCTCTACGAAAACGATCTCAAGCCGCACATGGGCAAAGGCAAGACCCTGCTTTTTTCCCACGGCTTCAATATCCACTACGGCCAGATCATTCCGGACCCGGCCATTGACGTGGTCATGGTGGCCCCCAAAGGTCCGGGGCACCTGGTGCGCAGCGAGTATGAGAAAGGCGCCGGGGTGCCCGCGCTGGTGGCCATTGAGCAGGACGCCTCGGGCAAAGCGCTTCAAACCGCGCTGGCCTACGCCAAAGGCATCGGCGCCACCCGGGCCGGGGTGCTGGAAACGAGCTTCAAAGAAGAGACCGAAACCGACCTGTTCGGCGAGCAGTGCGTGCTCTGCGGCGGCGTTTCCGAACTGGTCAAGGCAGGCTACGACACCCTGGTGGAAGCGGGCTACTCCCCGGAAATCGCCTATTTCGAATGCCTGCACGAACTGAAACTCATCGTGGACCTGTTTTACCAGGGCGGCATCAGCTACATGCGCTACTCGGTGAGCGACACCGCGGAGTTCGGCGACTACACCCGGGGCAAACGCATCATCACCGAAGAGACCCGGGAGGAGATGCGCCAGATCCTGGAGGAAGTGCAGACCGGCGAGTTCGCCCGGGAATGGATCCTGGAAAACCAGGCCAACCGGCCGGTCTTCAACGCCCTGCGCCGCCTCGAAGCGGAACACCCCATCGAGGCAGTGGGTAAAAAGCTTAGGGGCATGATGACCTGGCTGAAACGCTGACAAAAATTGAGAAAAAAAGAAAAGGCGAAATGGGAAAAGTATGGTTCCCTTTCGCCTTTTCGCTTACAATGATAAAAAAATTTTTTGATCAGTTTTCAAAATTATTGTAAGTAGTTTAAATCTAAGGTGGAAATGATTTCTCACGATGCTGCCAGACTTGTTTTTGTCAGCCACTCAGGTGAAGACACTTGGGTTGCTCGCCAAATAGCAAGAGAAATCTCCAATCTCGGGGCAATACCCTTCTTGGACGAAGCGGATATTGATGTTGGTGCGGAATTTGAGGAAGACATTCGTGATTTTTTGGATAAAGCAGATGAACTCCTTGTATTATTTACCCCCTGGGCTTTTGAGAGACCCTACGTATGGGTTGAGATAGGTGCTGCTTGGATCAAGCGAATTCCTATTGTTGTTGTTTTACATGGGTTAACATACAAAGATTTTCAATCACACCCTAATGCGCCTGTATTTTTGAAAAAACGTGATATTATAAGACTTAATAATATAGATCAATATCTAGAACAATTAGGTTCTAGAGTATTGTCTGGGAGGAAAGATGACTGAAAAAACAAAACACGATATTTTCATCTCTTCTTCCTCAAATGTAGATAGAGTTTGGGTAGCAGAGTTTGCATCCGCTTTAAAAGATGCGGGGATTACAAATTTCTTTGATGTTCGAGACATCAAACCAGGGGAGCTTTGGAGAGAAAAAATCGAGGAAGCACTCAGAGACAGTCGCATACTGGTGCTTATTTTAAGCGGAGGTGGTGAAATTAGCCCCTGGATTTTCTTTGAACTCGGGGCTGCTTTGGCAGACAAAAAAAAGATCATTCCTGTAGTTCCGGAAGAGGTTGACTGGAAAGGCATACACCCTATTCTTACGCAGTTCCAGTTTCTCAAAGAATCATCTGCCAAGGAGGCTGGCAAAAAAGTAGCAGAGATAATTGGGAAAAATTAGAGATTATGCCTTAAATTGTTTCATGAACCTTAACTACAACCACTGTTTTTAGAAAGATAGGAAATAGAGGTTCGATATCGATCTGTTATGTCTGCGTCTGAGGTTTTAGGCCGCGGGCTTGTGGCCAAACCGGGCTACCCTTTTATTGCCGTGGCCGGCGGGCTGACCCTGATATTCTGGCTGCTGCATTGGGGGCTGTGGGCCACTCTGGGCCTGGTGGTCACCGCGTTGTTGCTCAATTTCTTCCGGAATCCCCAGCGGGAGGTTCCGGTCAGCGATCTGGCTGCCATTGTCTCCCCGGCCGACGGCAAGGTCGTTCTGACCGACGAAGTCCAGGAATCGGAGTTTTTAGGGGGCCCGGCCCTGCGGGTGGCCGTGTTCATGAATATTTTTGACGTCCACGTCAACCGGGCGCCGGTGGCCGGCCGCGTCGTGGCCATGCGGCATCGGCCCGGCAAATTTCTGGCCGCCAATAAAGCCGAAGCCGACCGGGTGAACGAACAGCAAGCCATAGTGTGGGAAACCCCGGCCGGCCCCCGGGTGCTCACGGTGCAGATTGCCGGACTTCTGGCCCGCCGCATCGTCCCGGCTGTCAGGGAAGGGGACGTGGTGGCCAAGGGCGGCCGCTTCGGCATGATTTGCTTCGGCTCCCGGGTGGACCTGTATCTCCCTCAAAATTGTGCTATAATTGTCAAAGTCGGAGATCGGGTCAGGGCCGGAGAGAGCATCCTGGCGCGCTGGTCCTGAAAGGGCCGGGCCGCGTCTTCCGGCCCAGCCACGGAGGAACATAATGGGTTTTAAAAAAAGGCGCAAAAAGAAAGACCGGCGCAAATTCCGGGGCACTTATCTCATCCCCAACCTCATTACCACCGGATGCCTGTTCGCCGGTTTTTTCGCCATTGTCTCCTCCGTTAACGGTCGCTTCGAGGCCGCGGCCCTGGCCATTCTGGCGGCCCTGGTCCTGGACGGCCTGGACGGCCGGCTGGCCCGCCTGACCCAGACCACCTCGGGCTTCGGCGTCCAATACGACTCCCTCTCAGACCTGGTGGCCTTCGGGGTGGCCCCGGCCCTGTTGGTGTACCTCTGGGCTTTGCAAGACTTCGGGCGCTTCGGCTGGGTGGCGGCCTTTCTGTTCGTGGCCTGTGGGGCCTTGCGCCTGGCCCGTTTCAACGTGCAGACCGGCTCCATCGATCCCCGCTATTTCAACGGTCTGCCCATCCCCGCGGCAGCCACTTTTGTGGCCACCGGGGTGCTTTTCGCTCTCCACATTGGAGAATGGACCGGTCTGCGTCATGTGTTCGTGCTGGTGACGATTTACGTCCTGTCCTTTCTCATGGTGAGCAACCTCAAGTTTTTCAGTTTCAAAAACCCCGACCTGTTCAAGCGCTATCCCTTCCAGACCCTGGTGAGCGGGGTGTTGATTTTCGTAGTGGTGGCCACCGAACCCTATGTCATGGGCTTTGTCCTCACCACCGCCTATGTGTGCTCCGGGGTGGTCAGCACGTATTTGTACTTCAAGCAGAAAACCCCCTCGGAAAAAACCGAAGAGGAGAGCCCGACCCCCAAGCCCTCGAACTCTTAAACAACTTCATTTCTATGTGAGACCATATTTTTTTATGAGGAGTTCTTTTTATCATAATAACATAGTAATAATATTATTGAAATTACCATGTTGTTATCTCATTTGAATGCAATAGAGAAAGTTTTAATTGCCCAGAGCGCCACAGCCCAGAATGCTGGGCATCCAAATCTTCGAGGTGGCCCTCGTGAATGGTTTATTAGGGATTTTCTTCAAAGCCATCTTCCAACAAACCTTGAAATAGGACAAGGAGAAATCATTGACGAGGATTCGAAACCAGAACCACCTAAAGGTAGGTATCGTAATCAAGTAGATATAGTATTGTATCGCAGAGATTTTCCACGTATTACGTACTCTACGAATAATGCTGCTTTCCTTATGGAAGGAGTGATTGCTACGATTGAAAGTAAGTCGATTTTAGCAAAGAAAGAACTAAAAAATGCTTGTATAGCTTCATTGAACCACAAGGAATTAAAAAGAAATATAGTACTTCATAGTTTCTGACAACCACCTGAACATGTAATATCATAGATTGTTGCATTTAACTGTAATCAAAACATAATAACTGTTGGTAAATGGCTCCAAGATATATCATCTGAGTTAGATGTTGGAAGTGAAAAGTTACCAGAGATAATTATCATACTCGGGAAGGGCGTCATCTGGCAGCGTGAGTCATTTAAGCTTATCCCAGAATTAATCCCGCCGGGGGGAACTCGTTGGGCTTTCTTGCAACAGACTGAGAAAAATCTTTTTCTTTTGTTCATGCATATGTTAACCTGGGTGCCATATATCAATGTTCCACCAAGCCCATTAGGATATGTGAGTGAATTATTCTTTGAAACTTACAATACTATCAAATAGGAGAAATTTAATGGAAATTGATATTTATAAAGTTAAGAAAAGTTTAGAACCGGGCGAGAGAAAATATATTCTGGTACCTAAAGGATATGATATAGCTCAATTACCTAAAGAACTTATAGAAGATCTGGGTGATTTAGAGCATAAGAGGACAATATCCATAAATGCAGGAGAAAAACGGATAGCATTGGATACAGATGAGGCAATCAAAAATATCGAATCAAAAGGTTACCACATACAGGGTGCGAAGATTGAATTTAGGATTTCTGCGTAGCAAACCCGACCCAAGAAATAAATAACGATTAATACAGCCCTGAGCCCCACTTGAGCTCCCCGCAGCCGCGCCATGCCCCAGCCCCGCCGCCCCAGCAGAAAGATTATTTATTCGGTCATCACCTTCCTGATTGTCGTCCTCGCCCTGGAGCTGGGCCTCCATGCCATTGATTTCGTGGCCCGCCGGGTGAAAAAAAATCCTGACCAGGTCCCTTTTCGCGGCCTCTACCAGGGTCAACCCTGGGCTGCAACCCTGGCTCGGGAATCCGATAAGCCCCACCGGGATCAGGTTTATCATCCCTATCTGACCTGGATTTCCAAACCCGTCCAGGGCCAATTCGTCAACATCGACCGGGACGCGGGGCGTAAGACCTGGAACCCGCCGAATCTGCCCGCCAAGTCCGTCACCGTTTTTGTCTTCGGGGGTTCGGCCGCCTGGGGCTACGGCGCCCGGGATGACCACACCATCGCCTCCCGGCTCTCCGAGCTTCTGAACGCCCACCATCCCCGTTTCCGCGTCTTCAACTATGGCGAACCGGCCTACACCTTCACCCAGGGGGTGCTTTATTTAATTACCAAGCTGCGGGAAGGCCTCCGGCCGGATTATGTCATTTTTTATGATGGCTTCAACGACGTGTATGGCGCCTACCAGTCCGGCCGGGCGGGCACATTACATAATGTGGCCCTGATCAGGGAGAAGCTGGAGAGCAAACCCCGGCAGCTTTACGGGCAGGCCGTCGCGGAGTGGCTCCAGGAAAATATCTACCTGTACAGCAAGGTGGTAAACAAAATTTATCAGCATTATCATCCCGAAGAACGCTATCAGGAAGCGGGCGCCAGGCTCAGCGACCAGGAGCTCCAGGCGTTGGCCAAAGAACTGGTCCACTATTATGCTAAATCTCTGGAGCTTTTGGATAACCTGTCCCGGGCCTACGGCTTCCGGTACGCCTGCTTCTGGCAGCCGGCCCTCTATACCGAAGCCCGGGTCCTGCCGCAAGAAACCCGGATCGACGTGCGCCTGGGCGACAAAAAGTTTGCTCAGCTTTACCGGTATACCAACCAATATCTGTCCCGCCGGCACCGGCCCCATTTTTATAATCTCGCCGAGGCCGTGAAGCAGAGAAACACGCCCTATTATCTGGACCTGGTGCACATGACCGAGGCGGGCTACAACAAGGTGGCGGAGCAGATGTACGAGATCCTGAAGCAGGATTATTCGTTGGGGAGCGATGGTACAGAAGGTTAAGAGATTATTTGAGGGCAGTGGGGCAAATCGCAGACTTTGGCCCCTGGGCATCTCGCCATGTTTGTTTATCCCCTCAAAAAATCTCACCATAATTACCGGTAGCACGGGCATCTTGCCCGTGCACACGGGCTGGAAGCCCGTGCTACCGCTCTTTACGTAGGTGGGCACCGCCCACCACAATTTTGCCGTCCTGCCTAAAATTGTCCTCGGTAGGGGCGGACCCATGTGTCCGCCCGTAAATTTGAGCCACCGACACCCCAAAAACCCATTTTATGACCAACAGGCTATGGCTAAGGGGAAATCTTGGTGGCACAGGTTTTCAACCTGTGCCGGCGCAGGCTAAAGCCTGCGGCTACATTTTTAAAAATTTATTGGCCCCAGCCTCAAGTTTCAGGACAAACGTCTCGAAAATATCTAGAAAGGCATTGATCTTTTTAAAAGACTCTGTATAAATTAAGCATTACTCTGTGCACCTGGAAAAAATGAACCCAATTTCTCACCCCACCAGCACTCAGTCTCTCTTGGCCAGGGGCACCGCTCTGTCTCTGGCTCTGCTTTTAGCCTGCTAAGCAGCAGGCGACCTATCCCCTTCCATTTTCAGAAAAAAGTGTTTGTGTTTGGCTGTGACAATCAGTCACGGTCTTGGTATAGTTATTAGGTTTTGAGGAGGACCATCATGCCTGAACAAGTATATATTTTCGACACCACCCTGAGGGACGGGGAGCAGACTCCCGGGGCCAGCCTCAATATGGACGAGAAGCTGCAGATCGCCCGGCAGTTGGAACTCCTGAACGTGGACGTCATCGAGGCCGGCTTCCCCTTCTCCTCCCGGGGGGATTTCGAGGCGGTCAAGGCTGTATCCCGGGAAATCCGGGGTTCGCAGATCGCGGCCCTGGCCCGGGCCCAGTTCCCGGATATCGACGCGGCCTGGGAAGCGGTGAAAGAAGCCACCGAGCCCCGCATCCACACCTTCATCTCCACTTCGGACATCCACCTCAAGTACCAGCTCAAAAAAAGCCGGGAAGAGGTGCTGGAGCAGGCCGTGGCCGCGGTGCAGCACGCCAAGAAATATTGCCCCAATGTGGAATTTTCCGCCATGGACGCGGGGCGCAGCGATCTGGCCTACGTGGCCCAGATGTTCACTGCGGTCATCGACGCCGGGGCCACCACGGTGAATTTTCCCGACACCGTGGGCTATACCATCCCCCATGAGTTCGGCGCCAAGATCAAGTACCTGGTGGATCATATTCCCAATATCGATAAAGCCGTTATTTCGGTGCACTGCCACAACGACCTGGGCCTGGCCGTGGCCAACACGCTGGCGGCCATCATGAACGGCGCCCGCCAGGCGGAGTGCACCATCAACGGCATCGGCGAGCGGGCCGGCAACGCCTCCATGGAAGAAATCGTCATGGCCCTGGCCACCAGGAAAGACCTGTTCGATTTTTACACCGAAATCGTCACCCAATACATCTGTCCCACCAGCCGCCTGGTGAGCAAGCTCACCGGGGTGCTGGTGCAGCCCAACAAGGCCATCGTGGGGGCCAACGCCTTCGCGCATGAGTCCGGTATCCACCAGGACGGGGTGCTCAAAGAGGCCAGCACCTATGAAATCATGACCCCCAGCACCGTGGGCCTCAAGAAGTCCAGCCTGCCCCTGGGGAAACTTTCCGGCCGCAACGCCTTCCGGAACAAGCTTCAGGAGATGGGCTATTACCTGGCCGACGATGAACTGAACCGGGTCTTCGGGCGCTTCAAGGACCTGGCCGACCGCAAGAAAACCGTGTTCGACGATGACCTGATCAGCCTGGTGGAAACCGAGGTCATTTACCGTTCGGTGCCGGAACATTTCCGTCTGGAAGAACTGGTGGTCCTCACCGGCACCATGGTGAAGCCCAATGCCACGGTGAAAATGATGGTGGGGGAGGAACTCAAAACCACCTCGTCCTTCGGCGACGGGCCCATCGACGCGGCCTACAAGGCCATCACCGGGCTGGCCCAATCCAAGTGCAAGCTCCTCAAGTTCGCGGTGTCCTCCATCACCGGAGGCACCGAGGCCCTGGGGGAGGTGTCGGTGCGCCTGGAGGACGAGGGCT
>CAZLRL010000080.1:7635-9266 GCA_964561645.1 uncultured Desulfobacterales bacterium | reverse complement strand
GCGCGCCGTAGTCCAGGGCCTCCACCAGAAAGCCGAATTTCTCCTCCACTTCCCGGGGTTTCAGACCCAGGACCTGGAAAACCTGTTCCTGCACGTCCCGGCGATAGTTGCGGATGCTGCCGCCGCCGATCTCCTGGCCGTTCAGCACCAGGTCGTAGGCCCGGGCCCGGACCCGGGCGGGCGCGCTGTCCAGGAGGGGGATATCCTCCTCCATGGGCGCGGTAAAGGGATGGTGCATAGCCTCGTAGCGGTTTTCCTGGGGTTTGAACTCCAGCAGGGGAAAATCGGTGACCCAGACCAGGTTGAAGGTGTCCTCAGGGATCAGCCCCTCCCGGTGGCCCAGGTGCAGCCGCAGCTGCCCCAGCGCGGTGTTGGCCACCTCGGGGTCGTCGGCGACAAAGAAAAAGATGTCCCCTTCCTGGGCACCGAGATGCTCGGTGAGGGCCTGCTTGACACCGTCAGGGAAATATTTGGCCAGGGGCGATTGCCAGCCGTTGCCGGTGAGCTTGACCCAGGCCAGGCCCTTGGCGCCGTAAACCCCGGCGAAGTCGATAAGATCGTCCAGTTCCTTGCGGGAGAGTCTCGCCAGGCCCGGGGCGCACAGGGCCTTGACCATGCCTCCTTTGTCCACCACCTCTTTAAAGGTGCGAAAGTCACTGTCCTTGACGATATGGCTGACCTCGGTGAGCTCCAGGCCAAAGCGCAGGTCCGGGCGGTCCAGGCCGAAGCGGGCCATGGATTCCTGGAAGGTGAGGCGGGGAAAAGGCCGGACCACCTGGACCCCGATGGTGTGATCAAAAATGGCCGCGATCATCCCCTCCACCACCTGAAAAATGTCTTCTTCGGTGATGAAGGCCATCTCGATATCGATCTGGGTGAATTCCGGCTGGCGGTCGGCCCGCAGATCCTCGTCGCGGAAGCAGCGGCACAACTGGTAATAGCGGTCCAGGCCCGACATCATGAGGAGCTGCTTGAAGAGCTGGGGCGACTGGGGCAGGGCGTAAAACTGGCCCTCCTGCACCCGGCTGGGAACCAGGTAGTCCCGGGCGCCCTCCGGGGTGCTCTTGGTGAGGATGGGGGTCTCCACCTCGATGAAGCCCTGTTCGTTCAAATAGCGGCGGGTCACCTGCGCGGCCCGGTGCCGGAAGAGGATGGGCTGCATGATGCTGGGGCGCCTGAGATCCAGGTAGCGGTATTTGAGGCGCAGGGCCTCGGAGATGTCCACCCGGTAGTCTTCGAGTTCAAAAGGCGGGGTCTTGGAGGAGTTGAGGATGCGGAGTTCCTCCACGATGACCTCGATTTCCCCGGTGCCCAACTGGGGGTTGACCATCTCGGGGGGCCTGAGGTTGACCAGACCCCGCACCGCGAGGACGTATTCGTCCCGCAAAACGCCGGCCTTGTTGTGGACGTCGGGGTTGATTTCCGGATTGAACACCACCTGGGTGAGGCCTTCCCGGTCTCTCAGGTCGACAAAGACCAGGCCCCCGTGGTCCCGGCGGCGTTGCACCCAGCCCATGAGCACCACCTCGGTGCCTTCGTCGTGAGCCCGCAGGACCCCACAGGAATGGGTGCGCTTGAGCCCCTCGAGTGAATCGAACACGTTAATTTCCTTCCTTTTTTCGGGTCAGCAG
>CAZLRL010000080.1:7408-7625 GCA_964561645.1 uncultured Desulfobacterales bacterium | reverse complement strand
TGGTTTTCGAAAAATTAATTTGTAATTTTCTGAATTATAAACTCCAATTGCCTTGACGTTGGAATATTCTGGTTCAGATAGTCTACTTTTGCAAGCTATTTCAGCAATTGGGAAAGGAACCTTTTCGATAAATATCAAACAATCATTATTTTGGGGTAATTGTTTCAATGCTCTATTGATACATTTCCCAATACCCTTATATAATTGAGAATGCTTG
>CAZLRL010000080.1:0-7398 GCA_964561645.1 uncultured Desulfobacterales bacterium | reverse complement strand
GAAACACGTAATCTTGTCGTTTCTGGATTAAATAGACCTGTTGGTGTATCGCCAACAATAATGGAATCATGACCAAAAGTTATATCTGTAATACAGAATGGTTTATCTCTTCTAACTACAAATCCATTAATCGATGGTAATGAAAAAGCTTCTTCTCCTTGCTTGCTAATAACAATAGCATGGTTAACTATTTTCTTTGCGACATCTTCATATTGTTCCCTAAATGGACTGATAATTTCAATTTCTAGTCTTAAATGATCAGGCCAAAAACATTTATCCATTGCGTTGTTTATATTATTAAGAAAATGAGTGAATTTTTTTTGGACTTGTGATAAAAAAGGTTCTGGACTCTTGCATTCAACTGTAATATTTCCATTCTGTTTTATTACATCAAAGTCAGGCCTCTTAACTTTTCCACGGACCTCGTACTCTGGCGAGAAATATATTCCTTTGACCTTTGGCAGTGAAGATAAAAAACATGCAACTCTCGCTTCAAAAAGACTATCTAAGAATTGAGTAGGGTTGAAAAAACCCCTTAAAAAAATATCGAAGCTTGGATAATATTTTAACTTGTTAAGGAATATCCCTAATTCTATAGCTTTACTTAGAGTTAAAAAAAATCTCTCATTTTTATTTTTTCCCACTTTAATTGATTTAAATGATCCGTATTGGTAAATCATCCATTCTGGGTTTTTAAAAAAAAATGCAAGATCTGCCAATGCATTTATAAACTCATTCCTATTAATATTGAATATAAAACCATCTATTTCAGGAAGAAGGTCAGCTAAAGCTTCTCTCTGATCTGGTAGTCTTAAATCAAATGAGATATCCATCACAAAAATCTACGTTTATTTAATGGAGATAAGTAGAATAATTTTATTTATATAATTTTTCTAATATCAATCAACATAGACTTTTTAAGTAAAAAACCAAATCAGTTAGGAGCACTTTTTCCTGCTCTCCCGAGTCCATGCGCCGCAGCGGGGCCTCACCGGTCTCCAACTCCTGGTCGCCTAAAATCACCACATAAGCCGCGCCCAGGCGGTCGGCCAGGGACATTTGAGCCTTCAAGGAGCGGCCTTCAAAATCCATGGCCGCGGGCAGACCCTGGCCCCGGATTTCCTGGAGGAGCAGAAAAACGCGCTCCCGGGCGGCGTCCCCCAGCGCGGCCAGGAAAACGGTGCTGCGCGCTGCGGGTCCCATCTCTTGGGGCAGCACCTCCAGAAGCCGGTCCTCGCCGACGGCAAAGCCCAGGGCCGGCAAATCGGGGCCGCCCAGCTCCCGGGCCAGGCTGTTGTAGCGCCCGCCCCCGGCCACCGCGTCCTGGGCCCCTAAACCCTCGGCTTTCACCTCGAACGCGGTACGGGTGTAGTAGTCCAGACCCCGCACCAGGCGGGGATTTTTTACGTAAGCCACTTCGGCACTGGTCAGCAGGTCCAGGACCCGGGTGTAATGCGCCCTGCAGGCCTCACAGAGGCTGTCCTCCATGACCGGAGCTTCTTGTAACAATTCCTGGCAGGTTCTGGACTTGCAGTCCAGGACCCGCAAGGGATTGGTGACCCGGCGGCGCTGACAATCTTCGCACCAGCCCTTCTGGGCGGCCAGGTATTTTTGTAAGCGGGCCTTGAAGTCCGCGGTGCATTCGGGGCACCCCAGGGAGTTGACCAGGAGTTTCAGGTCCCGCAAACCCAGGCGCCCCAGGAAATCCAACAGCAGGAGGATGACTTCGGCGTCCAGTTCCGGGGCGTCGCTCCCCAGGGCCTCGCAGTTGATCTGGTAAAACTGGCGGAAACGTCCTTTCTGGGGCCGTTCGTACCGGAACATGGGGCCCATGAGGTAGAATTTTTTCACTCCCGCGGTTTTTATCAGGCCGTTTTCCAGGCAGGCCCGGACCACCTGGGCGGTGGCTTCGGGCCGCAGGGTCAAGGAATCGCCCCGGCGGTCGGCAAAGGTATACATCTCTTTGGCCACGATGTCGGTATCCCGGCCGATACTGCGGGCAAAAAGCTCGGTTCTCTCGAGCAGGGGCAGACGCATCTCGGCGTAGCCGTAGAGTTCAAAGACCTCCCGGGCCACCTGCTCCACCCACTGCCACCGGCTGGTTTCCGGGGGCAAAATATCTTTCATGCCGCGCACGGCTTTGATCCGGTCTGCCATGTTTTTCGCCCTATAACCGAGTTAATTTATCTTGTTAGGCGGGATACTGTCAAGAGAGTTTGGGGATTTGGGGCGGGTTGCAGGTGCTAAACCCGAGAACAGACATATTGCCTAGGAGCCCAGGCTGGAAGCCGGTATTCCTCGAAAGGCGGGATGCGCTTCGCTTTCCCGCCCTACATATTCTGCATAATTTCATAGGAGCAGTTTATGGTGCGCAGAGCGCACCCTACATGCTCTGGATTGGGCCTCGGTAGGGGCGGACCCATGTGTCCGCCCTAAATAAGGGCGCACACGAGGGTGTGCCCCTACAGGGTGAAATGTCGTCAAATCTATGAATACAAATGAAAAATCTTATCCGGAAATAAATATGAGGCTGGCCGTTCCTGAAAGAAATAAGTGACTGGTTAGGAGAAACCGCAGTCCTAAAAATGAATCTCAAACAGAGAGCTGATGGTGTCCTCCCGATGGATGTTGTAAATGGCCCGGGCCAAAAGGTGAGAGACTGAAAGCTGCACGATCTTCGGGCAGTTGAGGGCTTCGTCGTTCAGGCGGATGGTATCGGTCACCACCAGGCGGTTCAATTGTGAATTGGTGAGGCGCTCAAGCGCGGGCCCGGAGAGCACGGCATGGGTACAGCAGGCGCTGATGTTTTTGGCGCCGTTATTAAGGATGACCTGGGCTGCCTGGGTCAGGGTGCCGGCGGTGTCGATGATGTCGTCCAGGACCACCACTTCCCTATCGTGGACTTCCCCGATGAGATTCATAGCCTTGGCCTTGCCCGGGGCGTCCCGCCGTTTATCGATCAGTCCCAGGGTGGCCCCCAGACGTTTGGCGTAAGCCCGGGCCCGGGCCACGCCGCCGGCATCGGGGGAGACGATGGTCAGCTCCTGGTTAAAATTCTTGGAGATGTAGGGGATCATGACGGGGGAGGCATAGAGGTTATCCACCGGAATGTCAAAAAACCCCTGGATCTGGCCCACGTGAAGATCCATGGTCAGGACCCGGTCGGCCCCGGCGGTGGTGAGGAGGTCGGCCACCAGTTTGGCGGTGATGGGCACCCGGGGGGCCACTTTCCGGTCCTGGCGGGCGTAGCCGAAGTAGGGCATGACCGCGGTGATGCGCCGGGCGCTGGCCCGTTTCACCGCGTCGATCATGATCAACAACTCCATGAGATGCTGGTTGGCCGGAGGAGAAGTGGACTGGATGAGAAAGATATCCCGGCCCCGCACGTTTTCGCCGATTTCCACCCGGATTTCGCCGTCGCTGAAGGTGGTGACCTGGGCCTGGCCGAGGGAGATGTCGAGGTCAGTACAAATTTTTCGGGCCAGTTCCGGGTTGGCATTCCCCGTAAATATCCTGAGGTCGTTATTCAGCATAGGAGTAGGACTCCTTGAAGCCTTGGAGATTATTTGTCTTTCGTCAGGACAGGGTTAGCGAGTGGTTAATATAAATCAAAAGGCAGGGGTTGATCAAGGGTAATTTCGGGCGGATGGACATTTTCCTGGAGGACCAGAATCTTTACGCCCTGGTCGGCCACCCGGGCCAATTCCCGGGCATAATGGGGGTCCACCGCGGCGGCCGGGCGGAAGCGGACCGCATCGGCCCGCTGGACCACGTAAACCTGCCAGGCCTCGTGGCCGTGGGCCAAAAGACCGGCCAGGTCCCGGAGGTGCTGCCGGCCCCGGGTGGTGACGCCGTCGGGGAACAGGGCGATGCCGTCTTCCACCCAGGTAATGCTTTTGACCTCCAGAAAAACCAGGTGATCGCCCACGTCGGCGACAAAATCCAGGCGGCAGCCCCGGAGCAGGGTGACTTCGGGTTTAAGGCGGACCACCGGGGGCAAACCCGGCAGACCGTCTGCGGCCAGGGCCTCGGCCACCAGCCGGTTGGGGACCAGGGTGTCCACGCACACCCAGTGGGTGCCGCTCTTACAAAAACGCCAGGTGTAAGAGGTTTTGCGCCCGGGACGGGGTTCCGGGGTGAGGAGGACCTCCTGGCCCGGTACCAGACAGCCGGTCAAGGCGCCGGTATTGGGCACATGGGCCCAAACGCGGCCGCGGTCCTCAAGTTCCACTTCAACGAGAAAGCGTTTTTCACGCCTGAGAAAACGGCCCGGAATCAGGGGTGCAGCAAAGCGCACGGGGGGGAATTGGGTTGGTGGGGAGGGACTAGAAAGCGTACCAGACCCTGAACCAGCTCTGGTAGTCCTTGCCTTCTTCGGGTCTGGCCTTATCCACATCCACCTGGCCCTGGAAAGTGAAGCTCCAGCGGCCCAGGTCGTAGTTGAGGCTGGTGCCCCAGCCCATGATCAGGTCGTTTTTCTGGCGCAAAAAGGCGAGGTGGTCCGCGGGAGGCTGGTAAAGAAAGCCGTTCAACCCCACCTTCAGGCTGGGCAGGAGGCAGTAGTCCATGGAATATTTAAACAGGAGCGGGGCCTTGGCCAGGCCCTCGATCTTGGCGGCCGGTTTGTCGCTGTTATAGCGAAAAGAAATTTGAAAGTTCTTGTGAAGCTGTAGAGTGGTGGCCTCGCCGCCAGGTCCCAGATCGGGAAACATTTCCCTCAGATAGTCTTGCGGGGTCACCGGCTGGGATCGGGTGGGACGCTCCCCGAGCATCTGGGCTTCCATGGGGGACTGGGCCGCGGCGGCCATGACCGTCGCCGGCCAATGGGTGGACACAAAAATGGCCGGGCTCGCAGCATTCCCTGCGCCTGGCCACAATGCCATGACAAATATGAGCAACCAGATACCGGCGCCCAGCCAGGTCATCCCCCTTGGACCCAGCACACCACATTCCCCCTTATTTGGCAGTTAATTAAATATTCGTCATTTTGTCGAAAAAGTCAAGGGGATTTTTCAGGCGAAAGGGCGGCCGTAGATTTCCTGGAGGATCTTGGCTCCTCCCCGTTCCAGGAGCATTTCCGCCAGGCGGCGGCCCAGGGCCTGGGCTTCCCCGGGGGGGCCCGCCAGGCGGTCCTGGAGAAGGCGTTTGCCCTCCAGGTCGCTGATCAGGGCCTCCAGCGTCAGGGTGTCGTCTTCCAGGCGCCCCAGGGCCGCCACCGGGATGAGGCAGCCGCCCTCCAGGCGGGCCAGGAAGGACCGTTCCGCGGTAACCGCCACCTGGGTGGGGTAATGGTTCAGGGGTTCAAGAAGGGTTCGCATGTCCTGATCGTCCCCGCGGACCTCCAGGCCCAGGGCGCCCTGCCCGATGGCCGGCAGCATTTCGGTGGCAGACAGATGTTCCTGGATAATGTGCCCCAGCCCCAGGCGGTTGAGGCCCGCGGCCGCCAGGATAATGGCGTCCAGGCCTTCGCTTTCCAGCTTGCGCAGCCGCGTGTCCACGTTTCCCCGGAGGCCCACCACTTCCAAATCGGGGTGGCGATGCAGGATCTGCACTTTGCGCCGCAGGCTGCCGGTACCCACCCGGCCGCCGGCGGGAATCTCCCCCAAGGAAAGGTAATGGCGGGAGATGAAGGCATCCCGGCAATCCTCCCGGGAGGGCACGGCTCCCAGGACACAGCCCGGCGGGATTTCCGCGGGCATGTCCTTGAGGCTGTGCACGGCCAGGTCGACTTCCCCGGCCAGCAGGGCCTCCTCGATCTCCTTGATGAACAGGCCCTTGCCCCCCACCTGGGCCAGAGGCACGTCTTTGAGCTTGTCTCCGGTGGTTTTGATGGTCACCAGCTCGGTGGTCAGATCAGGATGCCGGAGGTGAAGTTGGGACTCTACCCAGCGGGTCTGGGCCAGGGCCAGGGCGCTGCCCCGGGTGCCGATACGTATGGTTTTCGGCAAACAGCCCCCTTAACCGCAGGAACTGCAGGACGTCGCCGCGCAGCCGCTGCAGGAGCTGGCCGGTTTGGAGGCGGAGGTGTATTTTTCCCCCACTTTGGCGGCGCAAGTGCTCATGAGCTTGTTGAGGCTTTCCTGGCCGCACTCCGGGCAGGTGACCACCTCATCGGTGCGGAAAACCAGGCGCTCAAATTCGGTGCTGCAATTCTGGCAGACGTACTCGAAAATGGGCATATAATCTCCTTCGGGGCTCGGGCCACGCATATCCTATAAGGCAAAAAGAAAGCGCGTTTCTTGGCGCTCGGGTCCCTCGATATTTACGCTTATAATTTAAAATATAATATTTTTTTTCACAAAAGCATCTATTTATTGACACTATTTCCTCTCCACCCGCACCGGGACCCCCTCCGGGACTCCGGCCAGGCAGCAGGGGTCGCCGTGGAGGCGCCCCACCAGGTTGACGGCGCTGGCCGGGCGGATCTCCCCCGGCAGACTCGAGGGGGTCAGGCCGAAAAACAGGCACAGGGCCCGGCTGGGGGGCCAGTAGCCCATATCGCCCACCTGGACCACGGTGGCCGCGGTATCGTCCAGTTCGTGGACCACCTGGGGCACGGGGAAATAAATTTCATCCCCCCAGCGTTGGGCCTGGCCCTCGATGGGCAGGGCCTCGGCCAGGGCCTGGGCGGTGGGGGTGTCGTTCAGGGTTCCTTCGAGACGGATGTTTTCCGCAGTAATGACGATGTCAGTAGGCATTTCACACCTCCAGGTTTTCCACCACCAGGGCGGCTAACAGGGGCAGCATGATTTCATGATGACCGGTGAGGGCGTAGCCCCGGCCCTCGCCGGCCGTGGGCCGCCGCACCACGTTGGTCAGGGGGCGGTAGTGCTGGATAAAATCCAGGTTGACCGTGGTCAGGGGTTGGACCCGGTGGCCCAGGTTGCGGGCCAGGGTCAGGGCTTTTAAAAAAACTTCGGGCAGGATCACCGCGGAGCCCAGGTTGATATAGAGCCCCCCGGCCAGCCGGCTCACCTGGGCGGCAAACAGGCGGAAATCCCGGTGGGTCGTCTCTCCCAGGGCCGCGGGGGGCAGCGACGGGTGCAGATGGATGATGTCGGCCCCCACGGCCACGTGCACGGTGACCGGCACCTCCCGGACTGCCGCGGCGGCCAGCAGGCTTAGCCGCTTATGGGGAAAATCACTCTGGTGCAGGCGGCGGGCCACCGCCTCCCCCAGCCCCAGGCCCTCCCGGGCACCCCAGGCAGTGGCTTCATTGAGGAATTCGGCGGTTTCCCGGGCCATACCGAATTGCCCGGAGCCCAAAACCTCATCCACGTCCTCGGAGGTGCGCCCCACCATGGCGATTTCGGCATCGTGAATGAGCACCGCGCCATTGCAGGCCAGTCCGGTCAGGAGGCCCCGCTGCACCAAATCGATGAGGATGGGGCTCAAGCC